>CALCDN010000113.1 GCA_937900755.1 uncultured Acetobacter sp.
CCCCCCCCCCCCCCCCCCCCCCCCCCCCCCGCCGCCCCCCCCCCCCCCCCCCCCCGCCCCCCCCCCCCCCCCCCGCTCCCCCCGCGGGCGCGGGGGGCATGCCCCTTCTGGCCGGTGCGGCCTGTGTGCAGTCCTCACATACGCCTTCCACTTCGACCGATGCGCTTTGCATGGTAAAGTTTTTTTTGCCACAGATGGTTTTCAGCACGTCCAGAACACGTGGCGCATCTGCGATTTCGGTCACGCCACCACAGGTCCGGCAGATCAGGAACTGGGCGCTGTGCAGGCAGGGTTCGGCCTGGTCCTGTGTGTGCGCGTGCGTGTGGTCGTGTAAAAGATGCGTGCAGGGCACAAAAGCGGACAGGCGCTCAATCCGGTGGATCAGCCCGTGTTCGAGCAAAAAATCGAGCGCTCTGTATATGGTGGGGGGGGCGGGCTTGCGGCCGGATGTTTTAAGCTGTTCCAGCAGGTCATACGCGCCAACCGGTGTGGTCGCACTCAGGATAAGGCCCAGAACGTCCCGCCGCTGCGGGGTCATGCGGCCACCCTGGCCAGTGCACAGCCGCGTTGCATGGTCGAGTTGGTGCTGAATACGGTCCGAAAAACCGTAACAGTCATCCTGCTGGGAGGAGGGGGGTGTTCTGGTCTGCATGTTCATCATCCGTTCTCTCTTGTCTGTAGCGTAAACGACCCGGAAAAGGAAGACCAGACATGCTTGATGAGGTGACGGATGGCGAGAAGTAATGTAATATTATTACATATCATTGATTGGGGCATCGGCATCATGGCTTTTCCGGTTCAGAAAAAACAGACTTTCTGGTTAAAAACTGCTCTTTGCGCCTTAGGTGTGGCCGGAACACTTGGGTTTGGGGGGGAACTGGCGCAAGCGGCCAAAATGCCTCTGGTCGTGGCGGCGGAAAATACATGGGGTGATATTGCTGCCCAGATTGCCGCACCCGACATGCGGGTTGTGGCCATTTTGTCCTCCCCCACGGTGGACCCGCACGAATACCAGGCCACCCCGGCGGATGCCCGCATGATTGCCGCGGCGGAACTGGTTGTGGCCAATGGCGCGGGGTACGATACATGGGCCGACAAGCTGGTGGAGGCGTCCGGCCTGTTGCCAGCACGGTACGTCAAGGCCGATTTGTGGTCGCCCTGGCAGGCGGGGGGGAATCCGCATCTGTGGTTCAACATGGAGGCGGTCAGTGCGTTTGTCCGGCACTTTGCCGAAGCCTGCGCGCATATAGACCCCGAGCACGCGGATGGGTATGCCGGTCGGGCGCAAAACATGCAAATGGCTATCCAGTCCATTCAGGCCTATGCCAATCTGTTGAAAATTCATGTCACTGGTATGCATGTGGCCGCGACCGAACCCCTGTTTACCCCACTCGCAGACCTTCTGGGCCTGCAGATGGATGAACAGTCATACCAGCTTGCAATCATGAATGATGTGGAGCCCGCCCCCTCTACTGTGGCGACGTTTGAAAGCGACCTGCAGGAACACCGCCTGAAAATGCTGGTCTATAACCAGCAGGTGGAAGAACCATCGGTCCGGCATCTGCTGGAACTGGCCCATCAGTCCAACGTGCCAACCCTGCCACTGTCGGAAATGCTGCCCCCGCGCAAGCACTGGCAGGTCTGGGTGCATGATATTCTGGCCCAGACAGGCCAGTTGCTTGGAGTGCAGCAGTGACCACTCCGGCTATTGAGGCCGGGCAGCTCAGCGTCTCGTATGGTGGGCAGCGCGTGCTGGACCAGGTCAGCTTTGCCATTCCGCCGGGCAGCTTTGTGGCTGTTCTTGGGGGGAATGGCGCTGGCAAGACATCCCTGTTCCGCGCCATTCTGGGGCTGGCCACCCCTGAACAGGGTTATGTGCGGGTGGAAGGGCGACACTTTGGCAGGGGCCGCATGCCTGTGGGGTACATGCCCCAGATGCGGCGCATGGCGGGCGGGCAGTTGAGCGGGTGGCACATGGTGGCCGCCGCCCTGCGCGGGCGGTCATGGGGGCTGCCATGGTGTTCGGCCCATGCCCGGGCGGAGGTGGACGCCGCGTTGGATGCGGTGGATGCGCGCGCGCTGGCCAAGCGCCCGGTCATGTCTCTTTCGGGGGGGGAGCGGCAGCGGCTTCTGCTGGCCCAGGCATTGCTGGACCACCCCCGTATTTTGTTGCTGGATGAACCTCTGGCCAGCCTGGACCCCGCCCGCATGCGCGAGACAACGCGGCGCATCTACGATCTGGCGCGCCAGCGGGGGTTGACTGTCCTGTTTTCCACGCATGACATTAACCCGCTTATGGGGTTCATGGACCATGTTCTTTATCTGGCCCATGGCAAGGCCCTGCTTGGAAGTGTGGATGAGGTCATGACGACTCCGGCCCTGAGCGCGCTTTATGGCGCACCGGTTGAGGTGGTGCGGGCGGATGGACGGCTGTTTGTCGTGGCCGATGGTGGAGCCGACACCCTGCACTGTTGCGACTGTGCGGAGCATACGCGCTGATGTTTGCCTACGAGTTCATGCGCACGGCGTTTCTGGCGGCGTTTCTGGCGGCTTTTGTCTGTGGTCCTGTTGGGTGGTTTCTGGTCTTGCGGGGGCAGAGCTTTGCCAGCCATGCCCTCTCGCATGTCGGGTTTGCCGGGGCCGCGGCGGCACTCTTGTGGGGAGAGCCCGCGTTTTTCGGGTTTGGCCTGAGTGCTGTGATCAGTGGCATGGGCATGGGGGTGGCCAGTGACCGGGTCGTCGGGCGAGACGTTATGATCGGGCTCGTGCTCTCGCTCGCCATGGGCACGGGGGCATTGTGCCTGCATTTTCTCACACGGTCGGCGGGGGCCGCCACGGCCCTGCTGTTTGGCGATATTCTGGGTATTTCCCCATCCAGCCTCTACTGGCTTGGCATACTGGCCGTCGGGTGTGTCATGGGGCTTGCCGTTATGGGCAGGCCCTTGCTGTTTGCCTCGCTCCAGCCGGATGTGGCGGAGGCCAAGGGGGTTAATCTGCGCCTGCTGGATGTGCTGTTTCTTGGCCTGGTGGGCATTGCCTCGGCCATGTGCTCGCAGATTACCGGGGTGCTTTTGGTGTTTACCCTTATGGTGGCCCCGGCTGCGGCCAGCCTGCGACTGGGCTTTGGCCCCATGTCCGGCATGGCGGTGGCCTTTGGCCTTGCCCTGTTCGAGGCATGGGGGGGGCTATGCCTGTCATGGCTGACCGATTGCCCCGCATCCTTCTGGATCGCATTGCTGGGGAGTGCGGTGTTTGCCACCGCCAATGGTGTTGCCCTCCTGCGTGAGCACTACGGCGTGCCGTCAGTTAAGCCCTGAGTGCACATGAGGGTTGTACGGTCTGGCGTCCTGTGCTGACTGTTGCTCCGGTTTTGAGGGAGGCAGATGCGGCGCTATGGTCTGCGTGACGGTCAGTGGGAGCGGATAAAAGACTTTCTTCCTGGTCGGGCGGGTCATGTCGGCAACACGGTTGCTGACAACATGCCGGAAAATTCGATATATAAAAAAGACAGTCGTCTTCCTTTCCTCTCCCTGAAAAGAAGGCATTATAGTGTAAGTCATGAGCAGAGTGCCGTTGGGAGTGATATTTCGTGATCATCTCCATTCTGTCGCGTTTCATCTATTAACCAGCGGGAGTCAAAATGTCTGATATTTCCAAATTCATTACGGATTTACCCAAGGCCGAACTGCATTTACACATTGAAGGGTCCCTTGAGCCCGAAATGATGTTCGCACTTGCTCATAGAAATAAAGTTAATATTCCCTTTCGGTCGGTGGAGGAGGTTCAGTCCGCCTATAATTTTACGAATCTCCAGGATTTTCTGAACATCTATTACGCAGGTGCGAATGTTCTGGTTGAGGAAGAAGATTTCCGCGACCTCGCCGTTGCTTATTTTGACCGTGCCGCCAAAGATGGTGTGACACATGCCGAAATATTTTTCGATCCGCAGACACACACCGACCGCGGAATTCCGTTTGATGTCGTTATCAACGGCCTTCTTGCAGGGATGAAGGAAGCAGAAGAGAAACACAGCCTTAGTTCAAAGCTTATTCTGTGTTTTCTGCGTCACCTTGATGAGGACGAGGCGCTCAAAACTTTCCAGACAGCGGAACCATGGTTCGATCGTATCGTTGGCGTGGGGCTTGATTCCTCTGAAGTCGGGCATCCACCCTCCAAATTTGCTCGTGTTTTTGCCGCGGCAGGGGCCGCTGGTCTGAAGCGTGTCGCGCATGCAGGTGAAGAGGGACCGCCAGAGTATGTCCGGCAGGCTCTGGATATCCTGCATATCGACCGGCTTGATCATGGGAACAGAGCGTTGGAAGACCCCGAACTGACAACACGTCTTGCCCGGGAGGCTATGACGCTGACAGTGTGCCCGCTCTCCAATCTTAAGTTACAGGTCGTGAAGGATCTGTCTCATCATCCAGTTGACCGCATGCTTGCACATGGGCTGCGTGCAACAATCAATTCTGATGACCCAGCATATTTTGGCGGATACATAGGTGACAATTATCGCGCTGTCGCAAAGGGACGAAACCTGTCTCGGGAAGCCTGTGTGACATTGGCGCGAAACAGTTTTCTTGGCTCCTTTTTGGATGATGCTGATGTTATGGTTTATCTCCAGAAGCTAGATGCATTTCTTCCATGACTATTATGGGGTCTTTCTCGGTCATGCAGGGCGGCGCACTACCGCAGGACGCAGCAAAATACTCGAAGACTACAGGACACCGCGCCAATAGCGGGGTGTCCCATCGCCTTCGCAGGCTTTATGTATCACGCAGGTAGAAGCCAGCCCTGTTGGAGAAGATCGACGCCGCTTTCCTGGCCGCGCTATCGCAACACGCCGTATGGCCCGGTGGATGTGTGCCGGACTTCAGGCCAGCAGCCAGTTCAGGCCTGAGGCCAGAACAACGGAGGCGGCCAGTGCTGCGTACAGGGCCAGTACCATCTGGTTACGGGTGGCGGGAATGGCCACGGCACGGCTTTGGGAAGGTTTACGGACCATCAGTCATGCTCCTTATGTAAACAGGGTGGCCGTGCCTTGATGCCAGACGCGGCGTTCAGCCCTGTTGGTAAGGAAGAGAATGGTATCTGCGGTTGAAATAAACAAGTCCTTCGGCGGCGTCATGGCACAGAATCCCCTGCACAACGCCAAAGATGACACTGTGAGTGCCCACTTCCACAATCTGGCTGATCTGGCAGTCAAAGGTGGCGGCGGCTTCACGCAGTACGGGTGCTCCGGTTGCCAGTGTCTGCCAGTGGCCCGTGGCAAAGCGCTCGGCCATGCTGTTGGGGCTTGCAAAATGGTTGGACAGGTCCTGCTGGCTGGACGTGAGAACATTGACGCACAGGGCTCCTCCCTCATAAAAGGCGGAACGCGCGCGACTGTTGCGATTCAGGCAGACCAGCAATGTGGGCGGGGTATCGGTTACAGAACAAACGGCAGATGCGGTAAATCCGACCGGGTTATCCAGTGTTCCTGTTGTTACAATATTCACGGCCGCACCAAGTCTGGCCATGGCTTCACGATAGGCACTGGTCTGCGGAGCCAACATCTGCTGTCCTCATCACAACGGTTGATGGCTACGTGTTTGTGCATGAAACAAAGAGGAAAGCAATGATCGAGGATGCCCTTTCCCGCACAGCATGCGTGCGAACGGCCCGGCGGGGGCATCTGGGGTGTATAACACTGGATAAACCCCGGCGGCTGAATGCGGTTGATCTGGAAATGGCCAGCGGTATCGAGCGCGTGCTGGCCGCATGGCGGGACGACCCCTGCGTGCAGGCCGTGCTGATTGAAAGCAGTGCGCCGCGCGCCTTTTGCGCCGGGGGGGACCTCAAGGCCATACGGGACGCCTTGCTCGCCCAGGGCCCGGACGTGGCATTTGACCTGATGAACCGCGTGTACCAGACCATGCTGCACATTGCGCAATACACCAAGCCCGTTGTGTCGTTCATGGATGGTATTGCCATGGGGGGTGGAGTGGGCCTGGGTGGGCATGCCCGTTACCGGGTCGTGACCGAGCGCTCCATTGTGGCCATGCCCGAAACATCCGTCGGCCTGGTGCCCGATGCGGGTGGTTCGTGGCTTTTGTCACGCGCGCCCGGTGGTGCGGGGCTACGGCTGGCACTTACCGGTGGGCGCATGAGCGGGGTGGAGGCGCTGGCCATGGGCTTTGCCGATTATATGGTCCCCTCGGACAGTCTGGAAAACCTGCGTGGGCTGCTTGCGCTCAGGCCGGTGGAGGATGTGTTCGCCCTTATTGCTCCCATGTCCCCGCCCGCACAGGCTTGCGCGCTGGAGGAATATGACCCGGCGGCCAGCCTGGAGCAGATTGTGCGGGGGCTGGAAAGTTCGGGCCAGGGTACAGCCCAGGCGGATTTGCAGGATATTTCACGCGCCTGCCCGACCGCGATTTTTGCGGCATGGTATGGCTGGCGGCTGGCCCGAGGCGCCTCTTCGCTACAGGAGGCATTTGCGATTGAGGGGCGGCTGGTACGCTACATGCTCGGGCGGGCGGATTTTGTTGAAGGCGTGCGCGCCCGCCTGATCGACCGCGACAATGCGCCACTCTGGCAGCCATCAACGCTGGCGGCAGTCGATGTTGCAGCACTTGAGGCCGCACTGGTCGCATAGGGGCCGGGGCCGGGCGTTTGGTAACGGAGCACTCCTTGAGTGTGTGGGGTAAGGGAGTGCCCCGGCTATGTGTTGGTGCTCTGGCCTTAGCCCCGCGGGTGGCGTGCGCTCAGGCTGTTGTGGGCGTGTATGGCCCAACTGGCAGAACGGCGCATTTGAACTGGGCTTCCAGAATTTCAGCCGCGGCCAGATAAACGGCGGACAGGCCACAGAGCAGGCCTTCGTAACCGGCAATTACGGTCAGTCCGGGCTGGGCCAGCAGGTCGCCCAACCCAAGCAGGACAAACAGAATGACCAGCGTGCCAAAAATAACCTGGTGCGCGCGTGTGGCCCGCAAGGTGCCCAAAAACAGAATAAAGGTGAACAGCCCCCAGAGCAGCAGGTAGCTGCCAACCAGCGCGGGTGAACTGGCAGGCACGATGCCAGTATGTGGCATGGCGATAAGGGCCACCAGTGTCAGCCAGAATGCACCGTAGGAAATAAAGGCTGTCATGCCAAAGGTGTTGCCTACGCCGTATTCCAGAATACCCGCAATAATCTGGGCTACTCCGCCAAAAAGCAGGCCCATGGCCAAAATGGCGGAGCCCATGGGCACAAGCCCCGCGTTATGCAGGTTGAGCAGGATGGTGGTCATGCCAAACCCCATCAGGCCAAGGGGGGCCGGGTTGGCCCGCAGGGGAGTGTGAAGAGCAAGGTCGGTTTGAGCCATGGTGTTTCTTCTTATGGAGATTAATGTAATGGCTCGGTTATAAGTGGGTTCATCAGGTGGAGTTCCCATAAAAAATATATTAATGCCGTAAAAACTATTTTATTGAATGATATTGTAAAGTTTTGTGCTCTCTAAAATTTGTTTTTTACTGTATTGGCGCTCTTCCCACTGCCGCTATCCAGTAAAGGTTGATGACACCGCCGGATGGGCGGAAACCGAGGCTGCGGCCTGTGGCCTGTCCTCGGGCAGTTGAATAGGCCCATGGTCGTGGAAAAACCCTGGAACCGAGAGAATAATATTGGCCGCCTGCTCCAGACAGGACAGGGTTCGGTCGCGCGGGGTCAGGGATGCCCCGGCTTCCTGTATGGGAATGGCGCGTATGGCAATGGCTGCCTGCCGGAGTGCGCTGGCGGTTTGCGCCGGGTTGTGGCGCAGGTGGGCAAAGGCGTTAAAGGCATTGTTCAGCGCTGCGTGGGCCTGTGGGTCCAGTGTGGCATGGGCCGCGTTCCATTTGAGCCGCACGATCAGCCTGCCAAGGGAGAGCGAGGCAAAGGCGGCGTCCGTGTAGCCCTGCCGGTCTATATTGGCGGGAATGAAGGAAAGGCGCATCATCAGGCGGGAGATTTTTTGCAGTTGCATGCCTTCCCACGCCACCCACGGTTCCGTACGGCCATAGGGCGTGCGCGCCAGTTTTTGCAGGCTGCGGGTGAGCGATGTTACCAGCCGGGCTGCATCCAGCCTGTGGTCGGCTGGCAGAATAACCCTGAAAACCACGGCCAGCAGGGCGCAGGCCGCCAGCATGCTCATCCAGTTGTTGGTCAGGGTCAGGTCATCATAAACAATCGGGTTATCAACCGAGAGCATCATGGTAAAGAACACGGCATATCCAAACGCGCCAATGCTGTAGCGCGGGTGGAACTGCAACCACACACCCGGCAGCAGGAACACGCACAGACTCAGCCACAGTAGCGGGTAGCCATCTATGCGCGGCAGGGCCAGCGTATGGCATAAAAACCCCATGGGAATGGCCAGCATGGTGCCTGTGGCCATCATGGGGCTGGCCTTGGCGGCCGAAGGGGTGGTGGACAAAAGGCTGGATGCGGCAACGGTGTATATGATCAGCAGCGGCCCCGAACTCCAGTGCAGGACATACCATAACATGCCAGCCAGCAGCGCGATAAAGCCGCCGCGTACACCATTGCGCAAGGCGGTCGGCCATTCCAGATAAGGCTGGATGTTGGCCTGCGTGCGGTCGGGGCGCAGGCTGGTCAGGTCATGCAGGGCCAGATCCATCTGCACCAGCGCGTCACGCGTGTTGTCCAGGGCGGCCAGCGTGGTGGTGCTCGTGGTCTGGCGGGCAAGCTGCTCCAGCGTTTTAAGCGCGTCATGCAGGCAGGTGGAAAGAGGGGCAGGGTTTGACAGCCAGTCCGGGGCCTGGCTCAGTTCGAGCACATGGCCCAGCGTCTGGGCCACCAGCACATGCACGGAGCGGGTTTCCTCCACCCCGGCGGAAAAAGTCAGCCAGTACGGGTGGTAGCTGACAATCAGCCCGGTCAGGCGGTTCAGGCACAGGCGCAGGTTGCGCACACGGTTTTGCATATCCGGGTCATCTGCTGCGGCAAATTCTATGGCCGGGGTCAGGCCCGCCATGTTGGCCAGCAATTTGCTGCGGCTGTCATAGATCGGCTGGCTTAACCCGCGAAAAGCCGTGCTTGTGGCCTGTGCTTTCTGTTCCTGTTTTTCCAGTGTGTCGATAACCGTGTTTTCCAGCGCCTCCGGTGTTACGCGCTCGCTTTCCGCCTTATGAAAAGTGCGGGCGTGCAGCACTGTTTCCCTGAACGCCTGCCCGAGCTTGTAAAGAACAGTGCTGGGCTTGCGCGGGGATGTCACCATGAACACGCAGGCCGTGACCACAATGCCCGTCGCCACAACGGACAGGCGGCTCATGGCGGACAGAAAAATACCATCGGGGTTGGCAAAGGCGGGGGCTGCAATAATAACGATGGTGTAGCCGGTCAACACGGCGGCATAGGCGCGAAAAAACCGCAGAAATGTCGCCACCATGCAGGCAAGGCCGACAAAAACGGAAAGAGCCGCAAAATACAGAACCGGGGACTGTACAAAAACAGCCATGATTCCAACACTTATGCCCGCCCCGATCAATGTGCCAACAATACGCCACACACTTTTGGAAACCATGGCCCCAACCGTGGGGTTGGCCACGATCAGCACCGTTGTGGCCGCACTGAGCGGGGACTGGAGCTGAAAGACAAAGGCCAGGAAGAGGGCAATGCCGATGGAAAGGAACACACGCAGCGTATAGCCCGCCGTGGCGAGTGTGCCATTCCAGCGGGCGTCATCCGCGAAAAACGCGGGAGCCATATGGGTGTTCACCCATTGCAGGAGCATGCCGGGGCCGGTGGGCAGGTCAGGGCGTGTGGGCATGGTGTGCTTCGAGCAGGATGGATAATGAGTGTATGAGCGTGTCGGTCTGGGCCGGGGGGAGTGCGCTGCGTATGTCCCGCTCCAGTTCAGCGGCAATATGGTGGAAGCGTCTGCACTGCTCCACCCCGGCATCGGTCAGGTACAGGCGTTTGGCCCGGCGGTCCTGTGCATCGGGTTTGCGGGTGATCAGCGCCTGTTTTTCCAAAAGGTCCAGAATACGCACCAGTGCCGAGCAGTCTATGTTCATGGTCTGGGCAAGGTCGCGCTGGGTAGCACCTTCGGGCAGCATCCGCAGGTAGGCCATGGGGCGCATGACGGCCAGGGTCATGGCGTGTGGGCGCAAGGCCCGGTCCAGGCGCGTGCGCCATAGCGTGGCCAGCCGCATGACCCTGAAGGTAAGCGCCATGCCGGGAAAGTGGGCTTCATCCAGTTCGGGCATGTCGCGCCGGTCAGTCATGCGGGTCCATTAAATTAGTGTCATTATAGTTGATATAAAAACTATATCCGCAAAATAGGACAACGCATCGTGTGGGTCAATCGTGTTCCATGCCTCAATGCGGCGCCTTGAACCGACGCGATTTTTGTGCGCATCATGGCAGCACTTGATGGTGCCCCCTGATCGGGGGTGAAAAGGGAAGATCGGTGCAACGCCGTCGCTGCCCCCGCAACTGTAAGTACCCATCACGTTCCGCCCCGGCCATGCCTGGGGTGCGCCACGGCTCCTGGCATGGGAGCGGGAAGGCCCGGAGCGGTGCCTGCACCAGCCAATGGCCGGGGCGGGCGGGGTACAAGCCAGGAGACCTGCCATGACAAGTGGAGTAAGCCATTCTGTAACGGAATGGGTGCGTTCTGGCGTTGTTTGCTGGCGGGGTGCCCGGCAGGCACGAATGTACCTCTAATGGTGCATTTTCTTTGCCATATGCGTGGCAGAGGGCTGGCTGGTATTGCCCCCATGCCTGACTGTAGCTCCCTTGCCGGAGCCATGGCTGTTGGAAAGACGCATGACCGCCGAACACCCCCTGCCTGCTTCTACTGATAACCCGGTGTCTGCCGGGCCACCCGTGCTGCATGTGTGCGTCACATGCAGGCGGGGTGGCCCGGCCATGGACCATCCGCCCGGCGCGCAACTGCTGGAGCGGTTGCAGGGCCTGCTGGCGGCGGAGCGTCTGGCGGGAGCTGCGGCCTCGGCCACGCTGCGTCCGGTGTCCTGCCTGGCCGCGTGTGACCGGGGGTGTGTCGCGGCCATAGCCATGCCGGACCGCTGGACATGGCTGCTCGGCCACCTTGGGCCGGAAAAAGCGGACGATATTCTGGCCTATGCCCGCCTGTATGCGGCCTCCGCCAAAGGGACGGTCATGCCATCGCGCCGCCCGGAATCGCTGGCCAATATGGTGCAGGGGCGTGTGCCCGCAACACTCTATAACGAACAGGAAACACCATGACTGCTGCCAGAACACGTGTGCCCGTAACCATTATCACCGGGTTTTTGGGCGCTGGTAAAACCACCTTGCTGCGGCATCTGCTCAGCCGTGCGCAGGGGCACCGCATTGCCGTTGTGGTCAACGAATTTGGCTCGCTCGGTATTGATGGCGAAATCCTGCGCGGGTGCGGGGTGGAAGGATGCCGCGAGGACGATATTGTCGAACTGACCAATGGCTGCCTGTGCTGCACCGTGGCGGATGATTTTCTGCCAACCATGGAAGCCCTTCTGGACCGGGCCGACCCGCCCGAACATGTGGTGATCGAAACATCGGGGCTGGCGCTGCCCAAACCCCTGCTCAAGGCTTTTGGCTGGCCCACCGTGCGCAACCGCATGACCGTGGATGGCGTGGTGGCCGTGGTGGACGCGCCCGCCGTGGCCGCCGGACGCTTTGCGGACGACCCGCAGGCCGTGGAAGCCCAGCGGGCGGAAGACCCCTCCCTGGACCATGACAACCCGCTGGCCGAAGTGTTTGAAGACCAGATCAACGCAGCCGACCTTGTGGTGCTGCACGAGACGGACCTGCTGGACGCAGCGCAACTGGATGCGGTGGAGCAGGACATTCGCAGCCATGCCCCCCGGCCCATACAGATTGTCCGGGCGATGGAAGGCAAGGTGGACCCGGCCGTGCTGCTGGGTATTGGCGCTGCGGCTGAAAGTGACCTTGCGGCCCGTCCCTCCCACCATGATGCGGAGGATGGCGAACATGAGCATGATGATTTTGAAAGTTTTGTGGTTGTCGTGCCCGAGCAGCAGACGGTTGATGCGTTCCTGACCACCTTGCAAAATACCGCGCGCAGGTTTGATGTGCTGCGCATGAAAGGTTTTGCAACGGTGGCGGGCAAACCCATGCGGTTGGCGGTGCAGGGGGTTGGTAGCCGCTTCAGGCACGAATTTGACCGCCCGACAGCCGCCACGCAGGACCGTGAGGGCCGGATTGTGGTCATTGGCCAAAAAGGCCTGAACGCGGCGGCCATTGCCACAGCTCTGGCCGGGCACCTGGCCACGTAAGGGGGGGTACGGGCATGCACCTTCTGGTCCGCGAAAACCGCACGCTTGATGAGCAGGACAGTGCCGAGGACCTGGGGCTGCCCGGAGCGGACATGGTTGTCCTGTCCTTTACGGAGAGCGATCTGCTAGGGCTGCGCCACGCGGAGCAGCAGATCCGGGCGGAGCAGGGACAGGCCTCCCTCCCCGGTGTGCAGGTCACAAACCTTGCCCGGTTGCGGCACCCCATGTCGATCGACCTGTACGTGGAAACCACGTTGCAAGGGGCCAGATGCGTGGTGGTGCGCCTGCTGGGCGGGCTGGACTACTGGCGTTACGGCGTGGAGGAACTGGCGGCATGGGCCTGCGAGCATGCTGTGCCCGTGGTGTTCCTGCCCGGCCATGTCGCCGGGTGCGCGGGAGGCGCGGACCAGCCCGATAACACGCAAGGGGAGGACACCCGCCTGGCGGACCTGTCCTACGGTGTGCAGGCCGAACAGTGGCAACGCCTGAATGGCTTTTTCGCACAGGGGGGGGAGCGTAACATGCGGGCCGCCCTGCACCTCATGGCAACCCTTGCCGGGGGTGGGCGGGACCACGGCGTACAGCCCGAGCCCTTGCCCCTCTGGGGTGTCCAGAGCACCTACCCTGCCGGGCAGGAGGGGGGGGAGGCATGTGTTGCGGCCTGCTCGGCGGTGGTTGTGTTCTACCGGGCGCATCTTCAGGCATCGGACATGGCGGGGCTGGAGCGGCTGGCCGAAGTGCTGGCCGCGCAGGGTTGCGCGGTGGCGTTGCTGTTTGTCACGTCTCTCAAGGACAAGAATGTGGCCGATGGTGTGGCGGAGCACCTGCGGCGCACAAAACCCGATGTGGTGTTGAACGCCACCTGCTTTTCCGCGCGCGGCGCACAGGGTTTTTCCCCGCTGGATGGGGCGGGCGCACCTGTGTTGCAACTGTTGCAGCCGGGGAGCACGCAGGCGTTGTGGGCGGCCAGTGCGCGGGGGCTGGGCCGTGCGGACCTTGCCATGCAGGTTGTGCTGCCGGAACTGGATGGAACAATCGCCACATTCCCCATTGCCTTCCGTCAGGAGGAGGCTCCGGGGCTACCGGCCCGGCGCGTGGCGTACGAGCCCGGTATTCGCATGGTGGCGGCGCGCGCCATGGCGTGGGCACGGTTGCGGCAAAAGCCCGTGGGGCAAAAACAGGTTGGCATTGTGCTCTCGGACTATCCGGGTGCGGGGCTGGAGCGCGCTGGCGCCCATGTGGCCCATGCGGTAGGGCTGGACGGGTTTGCAAGCGTGCACAACATTGTGCGGCATATGCACAGGCAGGGCTACGCAGCGGGCGTGCAGCCCCTGCCCACGGCGGAGGAACTGGTCCAGCGTATGGCCTGCCAGCCCGCGCGGGCTGTTCTGTCCGTGGAGGCGTATAAGGTCCTGAGCGCGGACCTGGATGTGGAGTTCATGGCTGCCGTTACAAAGGCATGGGGCCAGCCGGAGCAGGACGGGGCGGTAGGGAACGGGGCGTTCCGCCTGCGCTACACAACCTTGGGCAACATAACCCTGGCCGTACAGCCAGACAGGGGCAGGGCCGCGGACCGCAAGACCCTCTACCATGACCCGGATATGCCGCCATGCCACGCATACGTGGCGTTTTACCTGTGGTTGCGGCAGGTTAAAAAACTGGACGCTCTGGTGCATCTGGGCACGCATGGCACGCTGGAGTGGCTGCCCGGCAAGGCGGCGGCTCTTTCCCCCGCCTGCGCGCCTGCGGTGCTTACGGCGGACATGCCGGTTATCTACCCCTTTATTGTCAACAACCCGGGGGAGGCCGCGGCGGCGCGCAGGCGTCTGGGGGCGGTCACCATCGGGCATATGACGCCCCCTGTCATGCAGGCCAGCCTGTCGGGGGACATGCATGACCTCGAACGTCTGATTGATGAATACGCCGAGGCCGATGGGCTGGACCCCCGCCGGGGTGCTCTGTTGCGGGCGGATATTCTCGAACGCGCGACCCGCACGGGTGTCCTGGCCGAAAGTGGGGTCAGGCCGGGTGATCTGGACGAGAGCGAGGCGCTGGCACGGCTGGATGCCTATCTGTGCGATGTCAAGGACCTGCAAATCCGTGACGGGCTGCATGTCTTTGGCAAAACGGCTCCACGCTCCACAGCCCTTGTCCACGCCATTGCGCAGGCCTGCGGCAGGCCGGAAGACCCCGCGTTTGTGGCCGATGTCGCCCAGCGCATAAACCTGGGGGGCACGGCGGAAATGCACGCCCTGCTGGCAGCCCTTGCCGGGCAGCCGGTGGCGGCGGGGCCAGCAGGTGCGCCCACGCGCGGGCGTATTGACGTGCTGCCAACCGGGCGCAACCTTTTTACCGTGGACCCGCGTGCATTGCCCACACCCTCCGCCGTGGTGCTGGCCATGCGGATGGAGCAGTTGCTGCTGACCCGCCATTTGCAGGAGCACGGCGAACCCCTGACCCGGCTTGTCATGGATATGTGGGGTTCGGCCAGCCTGCGCACGGGGGGGGAGGACC
>CALCDN010000114.1 GCA_937900755.1 uncultured Acetobacter sp.
CATACGCGAGCGCTCAGTGTCTCGTGGGCTCGGAGATGTGTATAAGAGACAGCCCGACTTCTGCTGCCCGGCATTGCTCTGCTGCTGCGCCGCCTGAAGAGCCTGCTGCGCCTGCTGGAGCTGGAACTGAAGCTGCTGAATCCGATTCTGCGCCTGCACCAGTGCGGCTTCCTGCACCACGGCCATCTGGGTCACGCGGTAGCGGGCTTCGGGGTATTTCTGGAATTCCTGGGCGATAAACTGGTCTGCCTGCTGGTCAATCGCGGGCAGGTTGGCCTGGCTCCCCGGCACGCTGCCAAAGCCGCCCTGGGCAGCCCCGCCAACACGGGCCATAAATTTTTCAATAAGGTCGCGTTCTTCGTTTGTCATTCCATACCTTCCCGCCCTGACGGGCCAATTACAGCACCAGAGCTTTGTGCCAGAACACTCTGGCCAAGATGTGGCGCGCCCACAAGCCTGTTACAAGAGAGTACGCCAAGAAGGAAACCCTGCCATAAGGCCCGCCTTCTCTTCCGGTCTGGCGCGCGGGGCTGTATGGTACGGCCAGCCGTGCCACGCGCACACCTGACCTGAGCATTATATTGCGGAGTTTCATCCCTATCATGGACCCGGCGTCTCCCCGCCCCACAGAGCGACCCCTCTCCTTTCAGGACCTTATCCTGACCCTGCACCAGTTCTGGTCAAAACAGGGGTGCGCCATTCTCCAGCCCTATGACCAGGAAATAGGTGCTGGCACCCTCTCCCCCCACACCACGCTGCGGGCCCTGGGGAGCAAACCGTGGAAGGCCGCCTACGTGCAGCCCTGCCGCCGCCCGTCCGATGGGCGGTATGGGGAAAATCCGAACCGGCTCCAGCATTACTACCAGTACCAGGTCCTGCTCAAACCCACCCCGGAGGAGAGCCAGAAACTCCTGCTCGACAGCTACCGCGCCATCGGCATTGACCCCGACAGGCACGACATCCGCTTTGTGGAGGATGACTGGGAAAACCCGACCATAGGTGCGTGGGGACTGGGATGGGAGGTCTGGTGCGATGGCATGGAGGTCACGCAGTTTACCTACTTCCAGCAAGTTGGCGGTATTCCCGTAACCCTGCCCTCCACGGAGCTGACATACGGGCTGGAACGCCTGGCCATGTATGTGCAGGGGGTCGAGAATGTTTATGACCTGGACTACAACGGTGCGGGCCTGACCTATGGCGATGTGTTCTTGCGGGCCGAGCAGGACTACTCGCGCCATAATTTTGAACTGGCCAACACGGACCTTTTGTTCCAGCACTTCAGCGATGCGGAAAAGGAAAGTGTGGCCCTGGCCGAGGCAGGCGTTGCCCAGCCAGCCTATGACCAGTGCCTTAAGGCCAGTCATCTGTTCAACCTGCTTGATGCGCGCGGCGTCATCAGCGTAAGCGAACGCGCGGCCTATATTGGCCGGGTACGCACACTGGCAAAACTGTGTTGCGAAACCTGGCTGGCAGGCGAGGACAAATAAGACCATGCCCGAATTGCTGATTGAACTTTTCTCCGAAGAAATTCCAGCCCGCATGCAACAGCAGGCAGGCGACACCCTGCTCCGCCTGCTGGCCGAGGCACTGGCGCCACTCAACCCGACTGACGCCAGAAGCTACACCGGCCCCCGCCGCATTGCAGCCTCGCTGTGTCTGGACGAAAGGGTGCCCGGGCGCACCATTTCCGAACGCGGCCCGCGTGCGAGCGCGCCTGAAAAAGCGCTGGAAGGCTTTACCCGCAAGCATGGCGTAGGCAAGGACGCGCTGAGCCTGCAAAACGGTTTCTGGGTGCTTGAACGCGAGGAAGCCCCTCTTGGGGCCGCAGCACACATTGCCGCCATCATGCCCGACCTGCTGCGCCGCTTCCCCTGGCCCAAATCCATGCGCTGGGGTGCGGGTAGCGCCATGACATGGGTGCGCCCCCTGCGCCGGATTGTCTGCCTGCTGGATGGCCGGATTGTGCCTTTCTCCATGGCGATGGAGGAAGATAACGGGCACAATCTGAGCGCTTCCAACCAGACCGAGGGGCACCGCTTCCTCAACCCCGGCGTCATGAATGTCACAAGTGCCGCACAGTGGCAGCAGGGCCTGCATGAACGCCATGTGATGGTGCATGCCGCCGAACGCCGCCAGAGCATTACAACAGGGCTGAACGCCCTTGCACAGGCCGAAGGGCTGAGCATCGTGCCCGATGCCGGGCTGGTGGACGAGGTGGCGGGGCTGGTCGAATGGCCTGTGCCGTTCCTTGGGCAGATCGACACCATCTTCATGGACCTCCCACCCGAGGTCATGCAGGTCTCCATGCGCGTGAACCAGCGCTACTTCGCCCTGCGCAACAGCGATGGATCGGCAGCACCACGCTTTGCCTTTGTCGCCAACATTATTCCCACCGATGATGGCACACTAGTTGTCAGCGGGAATGAACGCGTCTTGCGCGCCCGCTTTGCCGATGCCCGGCACTTCTGGAACCTTGACCGCAAGCACAGCCTTGCCTCGCGCGTGGAAGGGCTTAACAGCATTACCTTCCATGCCAAGCTGGGCTCCCAGGGCGAGCGCACGCGCCGCATGGTCCGCCTTGCCGGTATTCTGGCCGACAGGACTAGCGCGCCCAGGGACCACTGCGAACGCGCGGCCGAGTTGAGCAAAACCGACCTGACAACCGGCATGGTCGGGGAATTCCCCGAATTGCAGGGCGTCATGGGTGGCTACTATGCCCGCCATGACGGCGAACACGCCGATGTCGCCCAGGCCATTAGCGAACAGTACACACCGCGTGGCCCCGGAGATGAGGTGCCAGTCGCCCCTGTTTCCGTCGTGGTCGGGCTGGCGGACAGGTTTGACATGCTGACTGCCTTTTTTGCCGCGGGTGAAAAACCATCCGGCTCGGGCGACCCCTTTGGCCTGCGCCGCGCAGCCCTTGGCATTATCCGCCTGATCCGTGAAAACGGGTTGCGGCTGGACTTGGTCAACCTGTTTGAACTGGCGGCCGAAGCCCTGCCCACCCCGCTGCGCAATGCACCGGACCTGGCCCTGCTCCCCCAGTTTATTGCCGAGCGCCTGCGCGTACAGGTTCGTGCCGAAGGCGCACGGCATGATTGCCTTGCCGCGATTTCGGTCGGGAATGAGGACACGGATATCGTGCGCCTGCTCGCCCGTGCGCAGGCATTGCAGACCATGCTGGAAACCGAAGACGGCAAAAACCTGCTGGCCGCCACACGCCGTGCCGCCAACATCTTGCGGATTGAGGACAAAAAGGATGGCCCGCATGAGGGCGCACCCGACCCGGCCCTGTTCGCACAGGACGAGGAGCGCGCTCTTTACGCCACGCTGCAAACGGTGGAACCTGCCGTGGAGCAGGCCTTTGCCGCCGAACACTTTGCTGACGCCATGCGGGCCGCCGCCAGCCTGCGCCAGCCACTCGACCACTTTTTTGAAGGTGTCACGGTTAACGCGCCAGAGGCCACACTCCGCCAGAACCGGCTTAAACTCCTGTCCCGCCTTGTGCGCATGATGCGGCTGATTGCCGACTTCAGCCAGATCGAGGGATAAAAAACACCCCCACCAACCTGTCCGGTAAGGTGGGGGTTAACGCACCGTCTGCTCCACACAAGGGGTTTGCCCGGTCCTGCCAGGCAAACCCCTTGTGCTTTATGGCCCCGAGCGCGAACGCCCACCAAAAAACAGGCTGATAATCAGCAGCACAACAAAAACAAACAGCAGCACCTTGGCTATTTCCGAAAACCCGGAGGCAGCACCACTAAACCCGAACAGGGACGCCAGCAGGGCAAAAATAAGAAAAACAATAATCCACCGTATCAGCGCCATTCTGGCCTCCCTCCATCCATGGTCATGCCATGAACGTTGCATAACCCCATGGGTGTTTAACGCAAAATGGCGACCACGGTTCTGTGGTCGCCATTTTGGCATCACACTTTGTGCCCTGGTGGCTTAATGCTCATCCGCTCCGGGAATAACATCATAACCCGGGCTCCCAGGTGCCGGGCCGGGTGGTGGCACATTGCCAACCGCAATACCTATGAGCTTGTCCGCCACCGATCCAATTTCACGCGCGTCAATGGCAACACCCAGGTCACCACTGCTGCCACCGCCGACAGCATACAACATCTGACCCGCCCTTAGCAGGCTGGCCACACGCGCCGCCTCACGCGGGGACAGGTAAATAACCGAGTGGTCCTTGAGCACGGCGCCACTCAGGTGGCCGCCAGCATCATACAGGGGCATCCACACCTCGCCATGCAGGACAAGGTCGGGGCCTGCGATCATTTCGGGGGAGTGCAGAGGCATTTCAATAAAGCTGTCCTGCACCGTGCGCCCGCGAGGGCTGGCAACGCTGAACGCGCGGATAATCGGCAGGACCTGCCCCTTGATCCCACGGATATCCACCTTGTCCCCCACCTTGATCAGCCCGGCAAAGGTGTGGGCCTGCTCGGGGGAGACAAAAACCTGCGTGCCATCATTGAGCACAAACCCGACTATGCCCCCATGCGGTGCTGGCAAAAACTGCACCACGCTACCCGTAAACACCGGCAGCACGGACAGGTCATACACCCCGGTCGCCTGTTTTTCCGTTGTGGTCTGCCTGGAGGCAAAGGCCGTGGCGTGGGTTTCCGCCCCCCGGTGGGCAGGAGCCGCCACGGCGACCGATGACGCCAGAACAAGACCAGACAAACTAAGCAAAGAGCGCATGAAACAACCACTAAGGACAGGCCCGCACCACCCGAAAAAGGCAGGGCGCGGCAATGCGTGAGACTCGTGCGTTATAGTCAGCCAAGAAGGGCCATTCCCGCAAGAGCGGGAAAAGCGCGTCAGTGACGGAAATGACGCATACCAGTAAACACCATGGCAATGCCTGCGGCATCGGCTGCGGCAATCACCTCATCATCACGGATGGAGCCACCGGGCTGTATAACGGCGGTCGCACCAGCGGCCACAATGGTTTCCAGCCCATCGGCAAAGGGGAAGAACGCATCGGACGCGGCAACCGAACCCTGCGTCAGTGGCGCGGACTGGCCAGCAGCCTTTGCGGCCTCCCCACTTTTGCTGGCGGCAATGCGCGCAGAGTCCACGCGGCTCATCTGCCCCGCACCAATACCCACCGTGGCGCAGCCCCTGGCATAGACAATGGCGTTGGACTTGACGTGCTTGGCCACGCGGAAGGCAAAGATCAGGTCCTGCATTTCCTGCTCCGTGGGAACGCGCCTGGTCACGACCTTCAGGGCTTCGGGGGCGACCTGCCCGTTATCGCGCGTCTGGGCCAGAAAGCCCCCCGCGACCGAGCGCACAACCGTGCCTGCGGCGGTCGGGTCAGGCAGGCCACCCGTCAGCAGCAGGCGCAGGTTTTTTTTGCGCGCCAGCAACGCCTTGGCATCTTCGGCCGCATCGGGGGCCACAATCACTTCCGTAAAGATGGTGGAAATTTTTTCCGCCGTGGCCGCGTCCAGCGGGCGGTTCAGGGCGACAATCCCCCCAAAGGCGGAAACCGGGTCACACCGCAGGGCCTGGTCCCAGGCGGTTGTCAGGTCGCCAGAAACTGCAACCCCGCAAGGATTGGCATGTTTGACAATGACCACAGCGGGGCCATCAAACTCGGCAACGGCCTCGAAGGCGGCATCCGTGTCGTTGATGTTGTTATAGGACAATGCCTTGCCCTGCACCTGCACGGCGGTGGCCACACCGGGGCGGGTCGTGCCATCACGGTAAAAAGCGGCCTGCTGGTGGGGGTTTTCACCATACCGCAGGATTTCGGCCCGCTGGCCAGCCAGGGCAAACCGTTCGGGGAACGCATCTTGCGCCTGCGCTGCAAACCAGGCGGCAATGGCCGCGTCATACGCAGCCGTGCGGGCATAGGCCGCACCCGCATAAAACCTGCGCGTATCCAGCGTGGTGCCGCCGTTACCGAGTGCGTCAATCAGGCCTTCGTACTGGGCCGGGTCGGTCAGCACCACCACATGCGCGTGGTTTTTTGCCGCCGCACGGATCAGGGCCGGACCACCGATGTCAATATTTTCAATGCAGGTTTCCGCGTCCGCGCCAGAGGCAACCGTTTTTTCAAACGGATACAGGTTGACCACCACCAGATCGATCGGGCCAATTCCATGCGCCTTCATCTGCTCCACATGGGCGGGCAGGTCACGGCGGCCAAGAATACCCCCATGAATTTTGGGAACCAGCGTTTTGACGCGACCATCCAGAATTTCGGGAAATCCCGTGTAATCCGAAACTTCCGTGACAGGCACGCTGGCGTCACGCAGGGCCTTGGCAGACCCGCCCGTGGACAGGATTTCCGCCCCCTGAGCCACAAGCGCACGCGCCAGATCAAGCAGACCGGCTTTGTCGGATACGGAAATAAGGGCGCGACGGATGGGAAGTGGCGTCTGGCTCATGGGTGGACCTCTCACACGGCAAAAAACGTAATGCGGCTGATTAGCCAACATGCCAAGCCGAGGCAACCAGCCGAGACAAAGAAGATGGACAGCGCCTAACGGCGGGTAAACGTCCAGTAAAGTGGCTGACGGCCAGCGGCTATGGCCTTGGCCTCATACCGGGTGGGGAACCACCCGTCGGGGCGGACCGTTGCCGGGGGGGGTGCTTCAAAATACGGCTGGGCGGACATGACCTCGCTTACCCATGCCTGATAGGTCGGGTCATCACTGGCAACACGCCAGACAGCACCAGGTTTGAGCACACGGGCACACAATGCGACATTTTGTGGATGCACAAAGCGGCGCTTGGCATGCCGGGCCTTGGGCCACGGGTCGGGGAACATCAGGAACAGGCGGTCCAGGCTGGCATCAGGCAATACGCGCAGCACAAGCCGTGCGTCATCGTCCCACAGGCGGAGCATATCCGGCAGCGGAGCGGTGGCTTCGTGTTCAACAGGCACAAGCTTGTTGAGCAGCGAACACAGACCGTTATGGAAAACCTCGGAGGCTATGTAGCCCACCTGAGGGTGCGCCTTGGTCTGGGCCAGCACATGCTCGCCCCCACCAAAGCCAACCTCGAACCAGACCTGCTCTGGCGCATGGCCAAAAACAGAAGCCGGGTTCGCTGCCCTGTCCAGCGGAAACCGCAGACGTGGCAGCGTTTCATCCAGCAGGCGTTCCTGACGGGGGCGTAGCGGATGCCCACGCTGGCGGCCATACAGCCTTTCCGGCGGGGGCTTTACATCCACTGCTTCGGGCTGGCCAGTAACAGCCTGACCTTTTGCCTCCGTCATGAACACGCGCCCTTTATATCAGCGCTTCAGTGCGCTGCGCAGGGCGTCCACCAAATCGGTGCGTTCCCACGTAAAGGTATCCAGCTTGTCATCCGGTGTGCGGCCAAAGTGGCCATAGGCGGATGTGGTTGCATAGATCGGACGGTTCAGGCGCAGATGCTTGCGGATACCACGCGGCGTCAGGTCCATGACCTCACGCAGGATGGCACCCAGGCGGGCTTCGTCCACGTCCTTGCCGCTTTCATCGAGGTCCACATAAACGGACAGCGGATGAGACACGCCAATGGCGTAGGACAGCTGAATGGTGCAACGGTCCGCCAGGCCAGCGGCGACAACATTCTTGGCAAGGTAACGGCAGGCATAGGCCGCGGAACGGTCAACCTTGGTCGGGTCCTTGCCGGAGAACGCGCCACCACCATGCGGGGCTGCGCCACCGTAGGTGTCCACAATAATCTTACGGCCCGTCAGACCGCAATCCCCATCGGGACCACCGATTACGAACACGCCGGTCGGGTTGGCGTAGAATTCGTTTTCAGGCGGCATCCAGCCTTCGGGCAGCACGCCACGGGTCACGTCGAGCAGACGGTCACGCAGGGCGGTCTGGTCGGCACCTTCGTCATGCTGTGTGGAAATCACGATCGAGGTCGCGCCAACAGGACGGCCATTGACGTAACGCAGCGTCACCTGGCTTTTGGCGTCCGGCTGGAGGCCAGCAACGCGCGCATCGCCAGCGCGACGCAGGTCACGGATGGTGTGCAGGATGCGGTGCGCGTAATACAGCGGCGCAGGCATGAGGGTGTCTGTCTCGTTAGAGGCATAACCGAACATGATGCCCTGATCGCCCGCACCTTCGTCCTTGTCGGAGGTGCTGTCCACACCAACTGCAATGTCAGCGGACTGAGCATGCAGGTAGTTGGAAGCCTCGGCATGACGCCAGGAGAAACCAGCCTGATCGTATCCGATATCCTTCACGGCCTCACGGGTCAGATGGATAAGCTGCTCGGAGGTGACAGAATCGGGACCGCGCACTTCGCCAGCCAGAACGATACGGTTGGTCGTTACCAGCGTTTCACACGCCACGCGGGCTTCCGGGTCTGCCGCCAGATACGCGTCCAGAACGGTATCGCTGATCCGGTCAGCAACTTTATCGGGATGACCTTCGGAAACTGATTCCGAAGTAAACAGAAAATCGCCGTCTTTACGCATGATGGTGCCGTTCGCCCCACGCCAGTGAAAAAAGGAAACAGGTAACCATCCCCAAAAAAAGGGGACGGCATCCTATGGCGGCATAGAAAGTAATGGTCAAGGGCCATACGCCACTGGCGCAAAAGACAAGCCCCTGTTTTCAGCCCTGCGCCAGACGCGGGGCACACTCCCCCTGACCTGAAAAACGCTTATAGCGGAGGCAGGCCCAGCACGTCTTCCATGCCATAAAGGCCGACTTCACGCCCTTGTGTCCAAAGTGCCGCGCGCACGGCACCGGTCGCAAAAATACGGCGGTCAAACGCACGGTGCGACAGGGTGATCTGCTCATCCGCCGATGTGAAAAGCACGTCATGCTCGCCCACAATCTGCCCGCCCCGCAGGGCGGCAAAGCCGATTGCTCCGGGCTTGCGGGGACCGGCAAGACCGTCCCGCCCGCTCTCACGCACATCCTCAAGAGCCACATCGCGGCCAAGGGCCACGGCCTGGCCAATGGCCAGCGCTGTGCCGGAAGGGGCATCCACCTTCTGCCTGTGATGCATTTCAACAATTTCCGCATCATAGGATTCGGCCGGCAAGGCGCGGCCCATCATCAGGGCAAGGCGCTGCACCAGCGTGACACCGGGTGAAAAATTGGCGGCATGCACCACGGTCATGTAACCGGATGCCTCGTGCAACATCTTGGTCTGGAGCGCCGAAAGGCCGGTTGTGCCCAGCACCCACGCAACACCTGTTCCGACCAGGGACTTGGCACTGGAGACAACCGTATCGGCATGTGTGAAGTCGATCACCACATCACATTCCTCCGCCAGCGCGGACATGGTTTTAAACAGCGGAATATCCGCAGCCAACCCCACAGCCTGCTCAGGTGTGCGTGTTATGCCACCTGCAACAGTCGCGCCCGCCGCCTGCACTTCCTCCACCAGCAAACGCCCCACACGGCCTGTAATTCCTGCAATTCCAATACGCATCTGTCTTATTCCGATCCTTCAAAAAAATCACGCACACGGCGGAAGAAGCCTGTGTGCTCGGGGCTGTGCTTGACGTCCTCGCCCGCCTCTTTCTCAAATTCCTCCAGCAGTTCACGCTGGCGCTTGGTCAGAACCTGCGGTGTTTCCACCGTGACCTGAATATACATGTCTCCCCGCGCACTCGAGCGCAGGACCGAGAACCCCTTGCCCCGCAGGCGGAAATGCGCGCCGGTCTGGGTGCCTGCGGGAACCTTGACTGTGGTGCGCCCTCCATCAATCACGGGCACCTCTATCTCGGTCCCCAGTGCGGCCTGCGCCATACGCAGTGGCACGCGGCAATATACATTGGCCCCGTCGCGCTGGAAAATGGAGTGTTCGGAAACCGAGACATGCACATACAGGTCACCTGCTGGCACGCCATTACCACCCGCCTCGCCCTCGCCTGTCAGGCGGATGCGGGTACCATCCTCAACCCCCGCGGGGATCTGCACTTTTATCGTGCGTTCCTGCTCCACGGTGCCTTCCCCACGGCAGGCCTTGCAGGGGTCCTTGACCACCCGGCCAGCGCCGTGGCAGGTCGGGCAGGCCCGCTCCACCACAAAAAATCCCTGCTGGGCCCGCACCTTGCCCGCCCCATGGCAGCTTGGGCAGGTTTCCACCCCCGAAGCCCCACTGTTGGAGCCGGTGCCATGGCAGGATTCGCAGGCAACACGGGTAATAACCCGCACGTCTTTTTCAACGCCCGCAAACGCCTCTTCCAGCGTGATTTCCACATGGGTCTGGATGTCGTTCCCGCTGCGCGCCTGACCACCACGGCGGCCCATCATGTCCCCGAACATCTGTTCGAAAATATCGCCCAGGCCACCGCCACCAAACCCGTTGAAGTCAAACCCGCCGGGGCCAGGACCACCGCCCTCGAACGCGGCATGGCCAAAACGGTCATAGGCGGCACGCTTCTGCTCGTCCTTGAGCACATCGTAAGCCTGATTGATTTCCTTGAACTTGGCCTCCGCCGCGTCATCCCCCGGATTGCGATCGGGATGAAACTGCATGGCCAACTTGCGATAGGCTTTTTTAATTTCTTCGCCAGAGGCCGTGCGGGTTACCTCAAGAATTTCGTAGTAATCAAGCTGAGTAGCCATGAAAGTCCTCTTGGGGCTGCCTCTTGCGTGAGCACAGCATCTGTCCAGATTGTAAAATGTAAAAAGGCGTCCGCCTTATAAAAAGCACGGACGCCACAAAAATAATGCACTGGGGCCATGCTTGTCACATGGCCCCATAGTCTGCATGCGTCCGATCAGGACTTCTTGTTTTCGTTCACGTCTTCAAAGTCGGCGTCAACGATGTCTTTTTCATCCGCCTTGGCGCCAGCAGCGGCTTCAGCACCTTCAGCTTCCTGCCCGGCCTTGTAGGCGGCTTCACCCACCTTCATGGCGGCCTGCGTCAGGCGTTCGGTCGCACTCTTGAGGGCTTCAACATCCGTGCCTTCCAGAGCGGACTTGACTGCGGCAATGGCCCCTTCGGCTTCGCTCTTGTCCGCTGCAGGCACCTTATCGCCCACATCGGCCAGGGACTTTTCAACCTGATGGACAAGGGATTCCGCACTGTTGCGGGCTTCCACCTGCTCACGCTTGGCCTTATCGGCCGCAGCGTTGGCTTCGGCGTCCTTGACCATCTTTTCGATGTCGTTGTCCGACAGACCACCAGATGCCTGGATCTTGATCTGCTGTTCCTTGCCGGTGGCCTTGTCCTTGGCGGAAACGGACACAATGCCGTTGGCGTCAATGTCGAAAGTCACTTCAATCTGGGGTACGCCGCGCGGTGCCGCGGGAATACCGGTCAGGTCGAAGTTGCCGAGCAGCTTGTTGTCCGCCGCCATTTCGCGCTCGCCCTGATAGACCTTGATGGTCACAGCGCCCTGATTGTCTTCCGCCGTGGAGAACACCTGGCTCTTCTTGGTCGGGATCGTGGTGTTGCGATCAATCAGGCGGGTGAACACGCCACCCAGCGTTTCAATCCCCAGGGACAGCGGGGTTACGTCAAGCAGCAGCACGTCCTTGACGTCACCCTTGAGCACGGCACCCTGAATGGCGGCGCCAATGGCGACCACTTCATCGGGGTTCACGTTACGGGCAGGGTCCTTGCCAAAGAATTCCTTAACCGTTTCGATCACCTTGGGCATGCGGGTCATGCCGCCGACCAGGATGACTTCATCAATCCCCGAAGCGGACAGGCCGGCATCCTTCAGCGCTGCCTTGCAGGGTTCAAGCGTGCGGCTGATCAGGTCATCCACAAGGCTTTCCAGCTTGGCGCGGCTCAGCTTGACCACAAGATGCTTGGGGCCGGAGGCATCAGCCGTGATGAACGGCAGGTTGATTTCGGTTTCTTTGGAGGAGGACAGCTCGATCTTGGCTTTTTCCGCCGCTTCTTTCAGGCGCTGCAGAGCCAGCTTGTCGGAGCGCAGGTCAATGCCCTGTTCGCGCTTGAACTCGTCTGCCAGGAACCCGATGATCCGGTTGTCAAAATCTTCCCCGCCCAGGAACGTGTCCCCGTTGGTGGATTTGACTTCGATCACGCCATCGGAAATTTCCAGAACGGAAACGTCGAACGTGCCGCCACCAAGGTCATACACGGCCACGGTGCCGCCGCTCTTCTTTTCCAGCCCGTAAGCCAGAGCCGCCGCGGTGGGTTCGTTGATGATGCGCAGAACTTCCAGCCCGGCAATGCGGCCCGCGTCCTTGGTTGCCTGGCGCTGGGCGTCGTTAAAGTACGCGGGAACCGTAATAACGGCCTGCGTGACCTTCTCGCCCAGGTAGGATTCCGCGGTTTCCTTCATCTTGCCCAGGATGAAGGCGGAAATCTGGGAGGGAGCGTAGTTTGTGCCGCGTGCCTCGACCCATGCATCGCCATTGTCGCCCTTGACAATGGTGTAGGGGACCATCGCCTTGTCCTTCTGGACGGTCGCATCGTCAAAACGGCGGCCGATCAGGCGCTTTACGGCATACAGGGTGTTGGTCGGGTTTGTAACAGCCTGACGTTTCGCGGCCTGCCCGACCAGCATTTCACCCCCTTCGGTGAATGCGACCATGGACGGCGTTGTGCGTGCGCCTTCGCTGTTTTCGATGACTTTTGTTTCGTTACCTTCGCGCACGGCCACGCAGGAGTTGGTGGTGCCGAGGTCGATACCAATGACTTTGCTCAATTTCGTGCTCCTTTTAGCGACCCCGTCCGACCCGAAGCATCAGGCAAGGCCCTTTTTTATCGTAACCGGCCCGACCCGGACAAAAACCGGGGCGCAACCAGAATGACACGTCAGATGTATGGTGTGGTTTTGCCTTTTTCAAGAAGGAAAAACCACTCGGCGGGAAGGTTTTTCATCCCCCGCCGGACAAGTGTTACTGTGCGCTGCCGCTCTTGGCCACAACCACCATGGCGGGCTTGAGCAGGCGGCCATGCAGCGTCCATGTGGGCGTCCATGCCTGCATGACCGTGCCGGGCGTGTGCTCGGCACTGGGCTGCTCGGCCATGGCCTGGTGCAGATTGGCGTCGAATACCTTGCCCGCGGGGTTGTCGCTCTTGATGCCATGCCGTTCCAGAATGGACAGGAAGGAGCGTTCCGTACTTTCAATCCCCTCGCGCATTTTGGTGACAACCGTATCCTCGCCCTCGGTCGGGGCGGGCAGGCTGTCGAGTGCGCGGCGCAGGTTTTCGGCCGCCTCCACCACATCGCGCGCGAATTTCTGCACCGCATACTGGCGGGCATCATCCACATCGCGCTTGGCGCGGGCCATCAGGTTCTGGTTTTCCGCTTCCGCGCGCAACCATTTTTCCTTGAACTCGGTAACAGAGCGTTCAAGGTCATGCTCACGTGCATCGGCTGCACTCTCGGCAGCACCCTCATGCTGGGGGGCCGCCTGTTCGGCCGGAGCCGGATCTACCGGGGTCTCGACCTGTGTGGGTTCTGTTTCATGGGTCATGCAGCAAGAAGTAGGCAACACCGCCCCGGCCGACAAGACCCGTTGGCCCCACACAGGGCAGGATTTTGCGCACGGCAGCCATTGGCCTGAAAAAAGCGCATGTCACACCATTCCCCCCCTTGGCATTGGAAGCTTGCGGCGCCTAAGCTAAACAGCTTGCGCTGATGGCAAGGGAAGGAACACACAAACGATGACAGAGCGCACCAAGCAGACAATTGCGCTGGTTGATGATGATCGCAATATTCTGACATCGGTTCAGATGACCCTGGAGGCAGAGGGCTTTAACGTCCGCACTTACACGGATGGCGAGTCGGCCTTGCAGGGGCTGACGGCCTACCCGGTGGATCTGGCCATTCTGGACATTAAAATGCCCCGCATGGACGGCATGGAACTTTTGCAGCGCCTGCGCACCCGCTCCAACCTGCCTGTCATCTTCCTGTCTTCAAAGAACGAGGAGGTCGACCAGCTTATGGGCCTGCGCCTGGGGGCGGACGACTATATTACCAAGCCCTTCTCCCAGCGCCTGCTGCTGGAGCGTATTCGCGCCCTGCTGCGCCGCAACGAGGTCAGCCGGGCCGAAGCCAGTGGCGCACCCGCCGGTGGGGGTGCGCTCACGCGCGGCAACCTCTCCCTTGATGAACTGCGCCACAAATGCACATGGAAAGGGGAGGATGTTCCCCTGACCGTAACCGAGTTCCTGCTGGTCAAAACCCTGGCGCAGCGCCCCGGCCTGGTCAAATCACGCGACCAGCTGATTGATGCCGCCTACGGGGACACCGTGTATGTGGATGACCGGACAATTGACAGCCACATCAAACGGGTTCGCAAAAAATTCCGGCAGGTGGATGATGACTTCAACCAGATCGAAACCCTGTACGGCATCGGCTACCGCTACAAGGAAGACTGACCCAAGGGCATGACCGACCGCCCCCCCCTGCTGGCGTCCCTGTTCGCGCAGGCCCGCAGCCTGCGCATACCCGGCCAGCGCCCGCATAATGGCGGGGTGGAGGCCACGGCGGCCTATCAGGCATCGCGCACCCGGCTGATCTCTCCCCTTATGCGCCGTGTGCTGCTGGTCAATATTCTGCCGCTGGCCCTGCTGGGGCTGACGGTCCTCTTTCTCAACCAGTTCCGCAACAGCCTGCTGGCGACCGAGGTTACGGCCCTGCGTGAACAGGCGCGCATTTACGCCGGAGCACTGGGGCAGAGTGCGGTGCATGCGACCCACCCCCACGCAGCACAGCTCCAGGACCGTGGTTACGAGCTGGAAGCCGCACTGGCCCGCCCCCTGCTCCAGCGCCTGACTGAACCCAGCCCCAACGCCCACGCCCGCCTGTTTGGCCCGGACGGGCGACTGGTGGCCGACAACCTGATTGATGTTGCCGATACGCTGG
>CALCDN010000115.1 GCA_937900755.1 uncultured Acetobacter sp.
CCCCACCACATGGACGGAGGACGAACTCTTCCAGTACCTGCGCTTTGGGGTGGCCCCACTGCATGGCCCGGCCGGTGGCCCCATGTCCCCCGTGCCGCACCGTTTCCTCTCCACTGTGCCAGAAGAGGACGTGCATGCCATTGCCCATTACTTTGCCGATGTGGACCATGCCGCCGAGCGTGAAAAACACGACAAGGCCGCCCTTGCCCGCGCCATGGAGCAGTCCAGGACCGATCTGGTCGGCCCCAATGTGGACCCGGACGCCAAGCTCTACCAGGGCGCCTGTGCGGCCTGCCATTACAATGCGGCCCCCTCGCCCGTACTGGGCCGCCCGGACCTGGCGCTGAACAACGCGTTGTGGCTGAGCGAGCCAACCAACCTCTATCAGGTCATCCTGCATGGGCTTACGGCAGAAGAGGGGCAGACAGGCGTTGCCATGCCCAGCTTCTACAATGCCCTGTCCGACCAGGACATGGCGCGGATTGCGGGCTACCTGCGCCGCACCCGCACCACCCTGCCACCATGGACGGACCTGGAAAAGAAAGCAGCCGCAGTGCGCAAAACCGTTACCCCCATTCCTGTCAATTCATCGCACTAAGTACGGACCACGGAGCACGAGATGGTAAAATTCAAACTCAATGGCCGTGACGTTTCAGTCGATGTGCCAGACGACACTCCCCTGCTGTGGGCGCTGCGCGATGACCTGGATCTGACGGGTACAAAATTTGGCTGTGGTGTTGGCCAGTGTGGTGCATGCACCGTGCTGGTTGGCGGCCGGGCAACCCGGTCGTGCATTACCCCGCTCAGTTCGCTCGAAGGGGCGGATGTCACCACCATTGAAGGGCTGGACCCCAATGGCAAGCACGCCGTGCAGGAAGCCTGGAAGGATATTCAGGTTCCGCAGTGCGGGTACTGCCAGTCCGGCCAGATCATGCAGGCGGTCAGCCTTTTAAAGGACTACCCGGACCCCACGGATGAGGAAATTGATGGTGTTATGGGCGGCAGCCTGTGCCGCTGCATGACCTATGTCCGTATTCGCAAAGCCATTAAAAAAGCAGCTGCCGCCCTGCGCAAGGAGGAGGCATCCCATGGGTAAGCTCGAACGTATTGCCGCCCGTCAGGACCGGGCCGCGGGGCTTGGCCCTTCACGCCGCAGTTTTCTGCTGACCGCCGCAGGCTCCGCCTTTTTGTTCGGCTTTGCCCGCCAGGGCAAGGCGGCGCAGGTTTACCCGCATGACGCCCCCGCCGCCTTGCGAGAAGCAGGCGCTTTTGAACCCACAATCTGGTGCTCCATCGCACCCGACGGGTGGGTGAACGTCAACATCATCCGCGCGGAAATGGGCCAGCACATTGGCACGGCCCTTGCCCGCATTATTGCGGATGAAATGGAAGCGGACTGGAACAAGGTCCGCATTACCTACGTGGATACGGACCCCAAATGGGGCCTTATGGTCACCGGCGGGTCATGGTCGGTCTGGATGACGTGGGACCAGTTCCGCCAGGCCGGCGCTGCCGCGCGCACGGTTATGGTCGAACAGGGTGCAAAGCTGCTTGGCGTGGCCCCCGCTACCTGTATTGCGCGCAACGGGCAGGTTATCGCGGGCAGTCGCTCCATCAGCTACGGCGATATTGTCAGCCGCGCGCACCCGACCAAAACCTATACGCCAGACGAAATGGCCAAATTGCCGCTCAAGCCCGCATCCGAGCACCGGCTGATTGGCAAGGACGTCAAGGCGCTGGACATTCCTTCCAAAACCGATGGGACAGCCATTTACGGCATTGACGCCAAGCTGGACGGCATGGTGTACGCCCGCCCCAAACTGCCCCCCACGCGCTATGGGTCCAAGGTTGTCTCGGTCGATGACAGCGAGGCCAAAAAGGTCAAGGGCTATATCCGCTACGTTGTCATCGAAGACCCCTCGGACACCGTACCGGGCTGGGTTGCGGTGCTGGCCTCCTCCTACCCCGCGGCCATCCGTGCGACCGATGCGCTCAAGGTGGTGTGGACACCGGGCAAGACCGCCAACATCACCGAGCAGGACATTCTGGACTACGGCCGCAAGCAGATTGCCGACAAGGCCGGTGGCTCCCGCGTGTTCAACGACCCCGGCGTGGACGAAACCTTCGCCAGGGCCGCCAAGGTGGTGGAGCAGACCTACACCTGTTCCTCCGTACTGCATTACCAGCTTGAACCCATGAACGCGCTGGCCCGCCAGCACGAAGGCAAGTGGGAAGTGCATTGCGGCAACCAGTGGCAGACCCTCTTCCTGCCGGTTATCGCCAAGGCCCTTCAGGTTCCTGAATCCGAGGTGGTCATGCGCAGCTACCTGCTGGGTGGGGGCTTTGGCCGCCGCCTGAACGGGGACTACGCAGTGCCTGCGGCCCTTATTTCCAAGGCCATTGGTGGCAAGCCTGTCAAGCTGATCCTTACCCGCTCGGATGATGTGCTGTTTGACTCCATCCGCTCCCCTTCCGTGCAGACGGTCCGCGCGGCACTGGGGCAGGATGGCGCCATTACGGCATGGCAGCACCATGCCTCTGCTGGCTGGCCAACCCGCGTCATGGCCAGCGCGTTCATGGAAAAAGGGGAAGATGGCAAGCCTTATGACCAGTTCGCCATTGCTGGTGCCGACCACTGGTACGATGTCGGCCCCATGCTGGTGCGCGCACTGGACAATGAACTGGCGAGCGAGACCTTCCGCCCCGGCTGGCTGCGCTCGGTCAGTTCAGGCTGGACGCCATGGGCGCATGAGAGCTTTTTGGATGAAATCGCCCATGCCCGTAAGCTGGACCCGGTGGACTACCGCCTGAGCCTGCTGGACAGCAAGGGCCGCAATGCCGGAAGTGCGCCAAACTCCGTAGGGGGGGCCAGCCGCCAGGCCAACGTGCTCAGGCACCTGGTGGAAAAATGTGGTTACGGCAAGGTATCCCTGCCAGCCGATACCGCCATTGGCATTGCCACCACCTTTGGGCAGGAACGCGCCATGCCCACATGGACCGCAGGTGCCGTGCAGGTGCATGTGGACCGCAAGACAGGCGTGGTCACCTGCCAGAAAATCTGGCTGGTGCTTGATGCAGGCACCATTATCGACCCCGATGGCGCGGCGGCCCAGACCGAAGGTGGTGCCTTGTGGGGGTTGAGCATGGCCCTGTTTGAAGGAACCGAAATCGTGGACGGCAACGTGCGCGACCGGAACCTGAACACCTACACCCCCCTGCGTATTGCGGACGTGCCGGACATGGAGGTTGAATTCCTGCCCAGCACGGAAAAACCCATGGGTCTGGGCGAGCCGGGGGTCACAACCATAGCCCCCGCCGTGGGTAACGCCATTTTCAACGCGGTGGGCGTGCGCCTGCGCCACCTGCCCATTCGCCCGGCGGATGTGCTGAACGCCCTGAAGGAAAAAGGGAACGCCTGAGCCACTCGGGCAGCCCCGGCAAAACCCGGGCCGCGGGAAGTGCGGACCGGCTCCATGACCAAAAAAACCCCAGCCCGGCATGAATATGCAGGCTGGGGTTTTTTGTATTGATCCCACGCAGTGCTTACGGGCGGCGGGCCAGGCCGCCCGTAAGGCGGAACCCCTCAGGCGGAAACAGCCGCCGCCGTGCGGATGGCGCGGGCCATGGCCTCCACCCCGTTGCCACGGTTGGTGGACAGGGCCTGCACCAGCCCCAGGTCACGCAAAAACCCGGGATCCGTTGCCTGAATTTCCTCCCGCGTGCGGCCAGAATAGACGCGCAGCAGCAGGGCCACCAGCCCACACACAATGGCGGCATCGGACAGGCCTGCAAAGTAGAGCCTGCCGCCCTCCTCCTTTTCCTCCAGCCAGACCTGGCTCTGGCAGCCGGGCACGCGGTGCGCGTCATTGCACCATTCTGGTGGAAACGGCGGCAGTTTACGCCCCATTTCTATGATGTACTGGTAGCGTTCCATCCAGTCATCAAAGATGTCCAGCTCATCGCCAATGGCTTCGATCGCGTCCGCCGCAGTGTCTTCCTGTGGATTAACAAAGGGTGCTTCCATTACAAAATAAACCTGCTCAGATCGCCCTTGCGGGCCAAGGGTGCTACCTTGTCACGCACCATGGCGCCATCAACCACAACAGTTTCGCCCTGCCGGTCGGAAGCTGTGAAGGAAATATCTTCCAGCAGCTTTTCCAGCACCGTGGCAAGCCTGCGCGCACCAATATTTTCCACCCGGTCGTTGATGTCCGCTGCCAGTTCGGCCAGGGCATCCACCGCGTCATCGGCAAATGTCAGGCTGACACCTTCAGTTTTCATCAAGGCGGTGTACTGCTTGAGCAGCGAGTGTTCGGGGTCTGTCAGAATACGCCGCAGGTCATCGCGCGAGAGGGGTTGCAACTCCACACGGATTGGCAGCCGCCCCTGCAATTCGGGCAGAAGGTCGGAGGGTTTGGCCAGATGGAACGCACCCGAGGCAATAAACAGGATATGGTCGGTTTTGACCGGCCCATGCTTGGTGGACACGGTCGTGCCCTCGATCAGGGGCAGCAGGTCGCGCTGTACCCCCTCGCGCGAGACATCGCCCCCCTTCATCCCGGTTTCGGATGAGCGGGCGCACACCTTGTCTATCTCGTCCAAAAAGACAATGCCGTTGTTCTGCACATGGGCCACGGCCTCACGCGTCAGGCTTTCGCTGTCCAGCAGGCGCTCGGTCTCCTCGCGCCGCAATTGCTCACGCGCGGCCGAAATCCTGAGCTTTTTCTGCTTGGGTGCGCGGTTCATGAAGCCTTTCATCATGTCGCCGATGTTAATGACGTTGCCCGGCATCATCCCCGGCATGTCCCCCGGCCCGGAGGGTGCGGGGTCGGTTACGGCAATGTCAATTTCCTTGTCCTCAAGCTGGCCGCTGCGCAACATGGTGCGGAACTTGCTTTTGGTATCGGCCGAGGAGCCCTCGCCCGCCAGCACGTTGATAATCCGCTCTTCCGCCGCCTGGGCCGCCTGCTCCTCCACATCCTTGCGGCGCAGGTCCTTGAGCATGACAATGGCGGCATCGACCAGGTCGCGCACAATGCTGTCCACGTCCCGGCCCACGTAGCCGACCTCGGTAAATTTGGTGGCCTCCACTTTAAGGAAGGGGGCCTGCGCCAGCTTGGCCAGCCTGCGCGCGATTTCGGTCTTGCCGCAGCCGGTCGGGCCGATCATGAGAATGTTCTTGGGTACGACTTCCTCACGCATGGCCTCGGGCAGTTGCGCCCGGCGCCAGCGATTGCGCATGGCAATGGCGACCGCGCGCTTAGCATCGCCCTGCCCCACAATATACCGGTCAAGCTCGGCAACAATATCCTTGGGAGAAAAATGAGGAGCTTGCATCAGGCGTTCTCTCCCGCCGATCCGGCGTCCAGTGTTTCTATCCGCACGGAGTGGTTGGTATAGACACAGATGTCACCCGCGATTTTCATGGCGCGGGTGACAATTTCCTCTGCCCCCAGGCCATCCACCGTCAGCAGCGCGCGGGCCGCCGAAAGCGCGTAATTGCCACCCGAACCAATGGCGATAATGCCATCTTCGGGCTCCAGCACATCGCCGTTGCCGGTCAGGGTAAAGGAGTGTTCCGCGTCGGCTACGGCCATCATGGCCTCCAGCCTGCGCAGGTAGCGGTCCGTGCGCCAGTCCTTGGCCAGTTCCACGCAGGCGCGCTCCAACTGGTTGGGGTAGCGCTCCAGCTTGGCCTCCAGCCGCTCCAGCAGCGTAAAGGCGTCCGCCGTGGCGCCGGCAAAGCCTGCCAGAATGGTGCCCGAGGGGCCAATGCGCCGGACCTTGCGGGCGTTGCCCTTGATAACGGTACTGCCCAGCGTGACCTGGCCATCCCCCGCCATGGCAACCTGCGCACCCCGGCGCACACAAAGAATGGTGGTCCCGTGCCAGCCGACGGGATCATGCGAAGACGAAGCAGAATGAAAACTATCCATGACACCAAGAAATAGGCGTTCTGGCGCAGGAGACAAGAGGGCGGGCTATGCTGCCAGCATAGCCCTTACATCTCCCAGCAACGCATCACGCGTGTAGGGCTTGTGCAGAACGGCAACCCCTTCGGGGAGGACTCCAAAATCCGCATAGCCGGTTACAAACAGAACGGGCAGGTCCGCACGCACGGCATGGATCCGCCGCGCGGCCTCGCCCCCGTTCATGCCTGGCATCATCACATCCATGACCACAAGGGCAATACCGGGGGTGGACTGCGCTTTTTCCACGGCCTCCGCACCACTGGCCGCCTCCATGACATCATACCCCGCGCGGCGCAAAAAGCCGCTGGTCACCGCCCGCACGCCCGGTTCGTCATCCACGACCAGAATGGTGCTGCCCGCCCCGTTTTCGGGCAGAACACGCGCAATGGTCTGCACCGCATTGGCTGGCATGGCGGGAATGGCCGCCGCCATCTCCTGATCCATGGCGGGGAACCACAGCTCGACCGATGTGCCGCCACCCGGTGCGCTGTCCACCCGCACCTCGCCCCCGCAATGGCTGATAAAGCCGTAGATCATGGACAGGCCAAGCCCAACACCCTGCCCCGTGCCCTTGGTGGTAAAGAACGGATCAAAAATACGCGCGCGTATTTCCTCCGTCATGCCAACGCCACGGTCGGTTACCTGCACCACCAGCCATGCGCCTGCGTGTTCACGCCCGACATGCCGCCCCAGCAGGCGCGCCACCCGCCGGACGGACACACAGGTGCTTCCCCCCTCAGGCTGTGCGTCCAGCGCGTTTATGCACAGGCTGAACACCGCCAGTTCAAGCTGCACCGCATCTGTCCAGACCGGCGGCAGCGGTTCCTCGGGGATGCTGAAGCGCACGCTGCTGAAGCGGCTCATGCCTTCCAGCCGGGTGGCGTCCAGGGCACCACGGATTTCATCGGGGACTTTGCCCTGTTTCATGAAGTTCTGGAGGTTTTCCAGCACGTCATGCATATCCACCCGCTGACAGACCAGATGCCTTGGGCGGCTAAAGTCCAGCAGTTTACGGGTTAGCACGCCCCCGCGCCTGGCGGCTTCCATCGCATTTTCATAAAGCCGGGCGACAGATGCGTCTTTTGGGGGCTCAAGGTCCTGCACAAGCTCCAAAGACCCCTGAATAGCAGTCAGCAGGTTGTTGAAATCATGCGCAATACCCCCGGCCAGCGTGCCAATGGCCTGCATTTTCTGCGCCTGCCGCAACCGTTGCTCCAGGCTTAAAAGCTCGCTCACATCCCGGTCGATCAGGATGGAATAATCGGAGAGCATGGCCGACTGCACGGGTGTGTTGCGCAGGCTGTCCAACCGGACGCGCGTAAGGTCATGCCAGCGGGCGGGGCCATCCTGCGCCGGAAGTTGGAGCACCTGCTGGTCGCGCCCGGTCTGGGCCAACTGGCCCTGCGCCTCCTTCAGGCTGTCCAGGCGTGGACCATCCACCAGGTCCTCTTCGCGGTGGCCAATGCACTGTGCGACCGTATGCCCCAACTGGCTTGCCATCTGCTGGTTCAGGCGCACAAAACAGCCAGCCTGATCCTTGACCGCCAACCCGAAGGGCAGGTTATCCAGCAGGCCACGCAGGAGCAGGCGCTCGCACTCCAGCTCTTTTTCCAGAAAATACCGCGCGGACGCCTGCCCAACCATGGAGAGCAGTGTTTCATCATCCCACGGCTTGTACGCAAAAAAGGAAATCTGGCCCCGGTTCAAAGCCGCTTCCACGGCGGAAATATCGGCATATCCGGTGAGCAGAATGGCCCCGGCGGCGGAAAGTTCACGCGCGTGGGCCAAAAAGACATCACCCGTCATGCCCGGCATCCGCTGGTCGGAAATAATGACCGCAACTGATGGGTTGTTCCGCAGGCGCTCCAACCCCTCCTCCCCCGAAGAGGCGGTCAGGACCGTGTAGGCGCTCTCGAGCAAATCGGACAATGCGACCAGAATTTCGGGCTCGTCATCCACCACGAGCACAAAAGGGCGCTGTGTTGGTTCATATAACGTGCTCACCGCGCCTCTCCTCTCCTGTTTTGTAGGGCACACGAATGGTAAAGCAGGCACCACCCAGCGCCCCTGAGTTTGTTATAACAATACTCCCGCCATGCGCCTGCACAACCCCATATGCCGTTGCCAGACCCAACCCGGTCCCTGAGCCTACAGGTTTTGTTGTAAAAAACGGTTCAAAAACGCGTTCCTGCAATTCGGGCGGTACGCCGGGGCCTGTATCCGATATCTGCAACACGTAGTTTTCAGCGTTTCCGCCCTCCTGTGGCTCCAAAAAGGAGGCGATCAGAATTCTGTCCTTGTACCGGGCCGGGGTGGCGCCACCGTGCTTGCGGCCTGTCTCGCGCTTTTCCAGAATGGCGTCGGCGGCGTTACTGACAATGTTCATAGCCACCTGGTTAACCAGCGCTGCCTGGCAGACCAGTTCCGGCGGGGCCTCCAGCCGACAGGCCACGGCTATTTCCTGCCCCAGCTTGGGGGCCAGGAGTGTCAGCACCATGGCAATGGCGTCAGGCACGTCCAACCGGCGGAACTCCCCCTCCTCCAGACGGGAAAAACGCCGCAGGCTGGCCACAAGCTCACGCAACCTTGATAACCCGACAAGGGAGGATGCAAGCCGCTCGGAGCCTTTGGTCAGGGCAGCTTCGGCTACCACCGTATCGCCCTGGCGCACGGCCAGCAAAGCCTGCGCCATACTGCGTTTGACCGTGTTCTCATGCGCCAGCACAAAGGCCAGAGGGTTGTTGAACTCATGCGCGATCCCCGCGGCCAGCTCCCCCAGGGACGCCATTTTGGCTGACTGTACAAGCTTGACCTGCGCATCAATCAACTTGCGGTTGGCCGCCGCCAGGTCCGCGTTCACCCGGCGTAGGGCATCGGCCAGAGCCATACGCGCACGCGCGCTTTCTATGTGTGCTTCCTCACGCCGGGCTTCATCTTGCAAGGTTTTGCGGCGCACAAGGCTGCTTATGCGCGCGACCAGCAGGTCCGGTGCGATGTCCGAATCCGTCAGGTCATCCACCCCGGCATTGAACGCCATCCGTATTTTTTCGGCCGTGAGTTGCCCATGCTCCACAACCCCCAGCACACGGGTGCACTGGCGGCTCCTGCGCCTGAAGGCGGAGACTGTCTGCGCCAGCGCCAACCCGTTAAAGGCCGGGCAACTCAGGTCCACCACAATGCAATCCGGCTGGATACGCCCCGCACTGATGTTGGAGAGTTCGAGCCTGTCCGGGTCCTCCACCAATGTGGCGTCCTCGCCATTATGGCGCAGCATTTTGACAATACGGGGCGTTTTGCCAACATTGGCCCCATCGGGCCATGCCCATAAAATGCCACCCGGCGCGGTCACAACGGATACGCGTGGCTGGCGGAATACCGCTCCCTCACGCTCGGCGGTTTCATCCCCGAATTCACGCAGGAGGGCGCATATCCGAAAAATCAGAAAAACAGGGTCATCGGTCGCGCAAAAGCAGGCATCCGCCCCGCGTTCAAGAATTTCCTGCTCCTGCACAGCGTCATGCGCGCTGACCAGCACAACCACCGGGATGCCCCGCGTGGCCGATGTCAGGCGCAGGCGCTGGCATAGCTGGGCGGCGGACATGTCGGGCAAAGGGTCGCACACAACCAGAAGGCTTGGCAGTTCGGTGTCAAACCCGGCAAAAACCGTGCGGCCATCCGCCGCAATGCGCACCCCCAGGCCGCGCTTGTCCAGTTCCGCCACAAGGGGTTGTTCACACGCTGTATTTACACCCGCAAACAGGATGGTGCAGGAAAGAAAATCCATCAACTCCGCCTCTAGCTGGACGCCCAAGGCCCATCCCTTTTTCACATCAACCCGGCTTTACAAGGCATACCAAACAAAAACGGGCCTCGTCTGCTCTCGAATGCGTTACCACCATACCCGGCCTGCTCCACGCCCCGGCAAGCATGGTGGCAAGACACACTCAAGAACGGTATAAAGGCCAATCTTTACTTTCGGCCCTCCGCCCTGCTAGCGGATTATCCGGTATTTCCGCCTCGGATTACCTGAAGGAACACAGGTTCATGGACACGCGCACATCCCTACCCGCCTCCCAGCAACCCATCGCCATGTCCTCCCGCCAGAGCGTGACTGCCCCCATCGGGCTACGGCTGCTGCGTACGGCCGTAGGGGCGGTCTGTTATTTTGTTTTCTATTTTGTGCAGCAGATGGCCGAACTGTTTGCCCCCCTGCTGCTTATTGCGGGCGCGGCATGGGCCGCGTTGCCCGCACTGGTCAAAACCCTGACGCGCAGCGCCGCATCAGCCGACCCGCAGGCGCATGACGCCATTGCCAGTGTCGCCAACGCCATTCCCGAACAGATTACCCTCGCCGGGCACGAACTGACCGCCAGCGGGCTGATCTGCGATGGTCTGGGGCTCATGGCCGTGGCGGCCGCCGGTGCAACGCTGGCCATGCTGGTCGGCCGCAAGCTTTAAGCCAGCTAACGGCTCCCCCACCCGACCCGGAATTGTTGGTGTAAAAACAGGCCTAGCCCGGCTGGTGGAGCCGGGCCGCGGCGGGCCATGCCTGCACAAGGGCCGCCCACCAGTGCCACACGCCCAGCACAACCAGAACGGCAAGCACAAGACTTGCAATCCAGGCGCCACGCCAGAACCGCTCGCTCAAAACCAGACCGCGCACATCCGTGCCCGCCAACTGGCCTGACCAGCCCGCCAAAGTGCCCCGCACGGTTTGCAATACCGAACCAGACCCCGGCTTGTAGGCCGGACGGGCGAGATGCGCCGCCAACGGCGCGGCGGCGGCCTTGGGCGCGTGACCTTGCGGGAGTGGTTGCTCCGCTGCCTCAGCCGTAACCACTGGAGCCACCGCTGCGTTCCCGGCAGGTGGCGCTGCTGATGGTGCTGCTGAAGGCGCCACGGGCGGAGTGGGCGGGGTGGGTGCCTGCGGAGGCGTATCCTGCGCGGCTTCTCCCTCGACCACAGGCTCCTCTGGCTGCGGCGGAGGCGGCGACTTCTGCTCTGGCTCTGGCTCTGGCTCTGGCTCTGGCTCTGGCTCTGGCTCTGGCTCTGGCGCGCCTACAGCCCCACCCAACGTGGGCGCAAGGGCGTGTTCCATCTGTGCCAACGGAACGGCGGGCGACGGAGGGGCGGCCTGTTCCACCGCCACGGGCTCCGCTCCCTGCGCGGATGTGGTGGCCTCCGCTCCCTGCGGGTTGGCGAATGGGGGTGTTTGCGTACTTTTTTCGTCTGGGCCAACCGCGCGCGCCATCTGGGCGGGGGGCTCCTCCGGCTGTGCGGGGGACGCCGGAATGTCCACCGGATGCAGTGCGGTGGAAGGGGGAGCTACAACCGGGGCTGCTGTCTGTGCAGGAGCATCCGCCACGGCGCTGGCCTGCGCATCAGTCTGCGTATCGGGGGGGGCAAGCCGCCATTTAACGCCACAGACGGAACATTTGAGCGCGTGCCTTTTAGCCAGAAGAGCTTCGGGAACCTGATATGCCGCACCGCAGGAAGGACAGACAATCTTCATGAACACTCTCTTAGCAGGACCTCTTCCCGTAGCCCCGATCTGGCTGGAACGGCAGGCAGGCATCATGGCGGAAGACAAACGTATTGCCCCTTCCTAACACAGGAAAGGGCGAACCGCGCCAGCCGCTGTATTCTAAAGGCACGGAACACCTTTTTCAATTCAGCACTTTATGGCGCTTCTCAATCGACAGTCCCCGGCACTCTCCGCTACAGTTGGGGAATGTGGAACAGGTTTATTTTCATGCTCTTTCACCTGGAAGCCGGTAGATGATTCGTCTGGACAATGTTTCCTGGCGTCGAGGCAAAAAAGACAGCGGGCCTGTTCTGGCCCACCTGTCCTTTATGGTGCCCCAGGGCGGATTCCGCTGGCTGCTTGGGCCATCAGGGGCGGGCAAAAGCAGCCTGCTCAGCCTGCTGCACATTGAAAACCTGCCCACCGACGGACAGATGACCATTCTGGGCAAAACCGTTGCACAGGAGGAAAAACGCGCAGCCCTTGTACGCCTGCGCCAAAGAATCGGCATGGTGCATCAGGACTACCAGCTTATGCCCGACCTTTCGGTGGCCGATAACGTGGCCCTGCCCCTGCGGCTGCAAAACCGCCCCGAGGACGAAATACAGGACGAGGTCCATGCCATTCTCAAATGGGTGGGGCTTGGTGGGCG
>CALCDN010000116.1 GCA_937900755.1 uncultured Acetobacter sp.
CGAACACTGGAACATCCGCCTGACGGACATGTCCTCCGCCCGCCGTGCCCGCAACGTGGCGCGTCCGCGGCAGGTGGCCATGTATCTGGCCAAGCAGTTGACCAGCCGCTCGCTGCCAGAAATTGGCCGCAAGTTTGGTAACCGTGACCACACCACGGTCATGCATGCGGTCAACCGCGTAACGGAACTGATGGAACGTGACGCAGCCTTTGCCGAAGATGTAGAACTGATGCGCCGCATGCTGGAGAGCTGAAAAAACCAGCCTTCCAAAAGGATTGACTGAAAAATGCGGCCTGTTAGTTTTAGGGCGGACAAGCCGGGTTCCATCTCCACTCAGGAAAGTGGAACTTGCTGTGCAGGAAAGAGGGATCAATGAAATTTTCGGCAGGGCGCGCAACGCTCCTCAAGGCGTTGGCTCATATCCAGAGCGTGGCGGAAAAACGTAATACCATTCCCATTCTCGCCAACGTGCTCATGCAGGCCGTGAACGGGCAGCTCTGCCTGAAGGCCACCGACATGGAAATCGAGGTCATCGAGACTGTTCCCGCCACCGTAGCGCGGGAAGGAGCGACCACGGCACCTGCATCCGTGCTGTATGAAATCGTGCGCAAACTGCCTGATGGCGTTGACGTCGAACTTGAACAGACAGACAGCGACGGGCAGCTCCACCTGCGGGCAGGGCGGTATGCCACACACCTGAACGTGCTGAGCGTGGACGATTTTCCCTCCATGGGCGCTGGTGAGTTTCCGCACCGCTTCCCCCTGAACGGGACAGTCCTGCGCTCCCTGATTGATCGCACGCGCTTTGCCATTTCCACCGAAGAAACACGGTACTACCTGAACGGCATCTACCTGCACGCAGCAGACATTGATGGCAAACCGCTACTGCGGGCCGTTGCCACGGACGGGCACCGTCTGGCGCGTGTTGAAGCGGAAATGCCCGCGGGTGCGGCAGGCATGCCCGGCGTGATTATTCCGCGCAAAACCGTTGCGGAACTGCGCAAGCTGATTGACGAGGCCCCCGAGGACATTTCCGTCGCTCTTTCCGAAACCCGGATTCAGTTCACGGTTGGCCCGATTACCCTGACGTCCAAACTGATCGATGGCACCTTTCCCGAGTATGAGCGCGTTATTCCGCGCAACAACACCCGTATCCTGCGCGTTGGAAAAAAAGATTTCTCCGATGCGGTGGCCCGTGTCGCCGCCATTAGTCAGGAACGCTCCCGCCCGGTCAAACTCGTGCTCGAGCCCGGCCTGCTGACCCTGTCCGCCAGCAGCGCGGAACAGGGCACGGCCAAGGAAGAACTGGATGACAACCGGATTTCCTATGATTCCGAAGCGCTCGAAATCGGCTTTCAGGCCCGCTACCTAAATGACATTACCGACCAGGTGGAAAAAGAGGTGGAGTTCTGCTTCGCCGATAGCGCATCGCCCACCATTGTCCGTGACGTGGACAGCCCTTCCGCCCTGTATGTTCTGATGCCGATGCGCGTGTGACAACACCCACACCGCATCATTCTGCATCCCCCCCCCTGCTGCCCGGCAAGGGGGGACAACTTTCCACACAGTTGCAACTGAGCAGACTATCCCTCTGCCGTTTCCGTAATTATGACCAGTTGACCCTGTGCCCGCAGGCTCCCATTGTTGTGCTGACGGGAGAAAACGGCAGCGGCAAAACCAATCTGCTCGAAGCCATATCCCTCCTCACCCCCGGTCGCGGGTTACGGGGGGCACCCTTGAACCATTTTGGTCAGGATGGCAGTGCCCACTGGGGTGTGGCCTCCCATATTCTGGTCGATGGCAACCCCATTGAACTGGGTACCGGCCTCCAATCCGGCACGGATAGTCCACGCCGGATTTTTCTGCTCAATGGCAAACCCCTTCGTAACCAGAACGCATGGGAGAACCCCCTTGCCGCGGTCTGGCTAACCCCGCAGATGGACCGCCTGTTCAGCGAGAGCGCATCAGGCCGACGCCGTTTTCTGGACCGGCTGGTCATGGCGGCCTATCCCCACCATACCCGCGAACTGGCCGCCTATGACCGCGCCATGAGCCAACGCAACCGCCTGCTGCAAACCCGCTCCCATGAGCAGGTCTGGCTGTCCGGGCTGGAGGCCGCCATGGCCCGGCACGGCGTCTCGGTCGCCGCCGCGCGCAATGAGACCGTGCGCCAGATCAACCTGTACGCCCAGCAGGACATGGACGCTTTTCCCGCCGTGCAGATTACGCTCGACTGCGCCATAGCGGACAGGCTGGAGGCTTATCCCGCACTCCACGTGGAGGACTGGTTCAAGGACCGCCTGCTCAGCACGCGCCATACGGACCGGGAAAAAGGGCGAACGAGCCTTGGCGTGCATAAGAGTGATTTCCAGCTTACGGACCTCAAAAACCAGCGGCCCGCGGCACTGGCCAGCACTGGCCAGCAGAAATCCCTGCTGATCGGGCTTATTCTGGCCCATGCCCGTCTGGTAAGGGACCACAGGGGCACCGCACCCTTGTTGCTGCTGGATGAACCTCTTGTTCATCTGGACGAACAGCGCCGGTTATCCTTGCAAAAAATTCTGCTGACTTTTCAAAGCACAGTGCTCGTAACGGGCACGGATTGCGCACCTTTTGCCCCATTGCGGGGCCATGCCCAGTTCGCCAGCATCGGGCAGGGGTCTTTTTTGTCGATCAGCTGACAAAACGCGCCTTACGCGCTGGTCGCAATGCCTTGGGCAGAGTATAAGGCTGGGATGGCTTCCATTCTTTTTTTGCGGAGTGCAGCATTCTTATGACAGACCTCTCTCAGCCTACGCCATCTGCTGGTACCGACGAGTATGATGCCGCGTCTATCTCTGTGCTGAAGGGGCTTGATGCTGTCCGCAAACGGCCCGGAATGTACATCGGTGATACTGATGATGGTTCCGGCCTGCATCACATGGCATTCGAGATCATTGATAACGCGGTGGACGAGGCGCAAGCCGGATTTGCATCGCGCTGTGTTCTCACCCTCAATGCGGACGGCAGCGTGACTGTCCGGGACAATGGACGCGGTATTCCAACCGACATGCACCACGAAGAGGGCATAAGTGCCGCTGAAGTGGTGCTGACCCGCCTGCACGCGGGTGGCAAGTTCAACCAGAACTCCTACAAGGTTTCTGGTGGCCTGCATGGCGTGGGGGCGGCCGTTGTCAACGCGCTGTCGGAATGGATGGAAGTGCGCATCTGGCGTAACGGCACCGAGCATTGCATCCGCTTCCATGACGGCGAACGTGATGCACCGCTCGAGGTTGTCGGCCCCTCCACGGAGGAAGCGGGAACACAGGTTACCTTCAAACCCAGCCTGCAAACCTTCCCCCGGATTGAATTCGACTTTACCATTCTCGAACGCAGGCTGCGCGAACTGGCGTTTTTGAATTCCGGCCTGCAGATTGTACTGCGCGACGCTCGCGTTACACCCGTGCGGGAAGAACAATTCTATTACGAAGGCGGGCTTGAAGCCTTTGTAAACTGGCTCGACCGGTCGCGCACGTCCCTGATTACCCCGCCCATTACCGGGAGCCTGGAAAACCCGGACAACGGGATCAAGGTTGAATTCGCGCTAAGCTGGAATGACAGCTTCCACGAAACCATGCTCTGCTTCACCAACAACATTCCCCAAAGGGATGGAGGAGCGCATCTGGCCGGTTTTCGCCAGGCATTGACCCGGGGTGTGGGTAAATATGCCGAAAGCATTGCCAAAAAGGACGCGCACTCCTTGCAAGGTGAAGACATGCGCGAAGGCCTGACCGCCGTTCTGTCGGTTAAGGTGCCGGACCCCAAATTTTCTTCCCAGACCAAGGACAAGCTGGTCTCATCCGAAGTGCAGCCCGTTGTCCATGCGGCGGCTGCGGACATTATTGCCCATTGGTTTGAAACCCATCCCAAGGAAGCCAAGGTCGTTGTTTCCAAAGTGCTGGATGCGGCCTCCGCCCGTGAGGCCGCGCGCAAGGCGCGCGAACTGACGCGGCGTAAGGGAATTCTGGATGTTTCCTCCCTGCCGGGCAAGCTGGCGGACTGCCAGGCGCGGGATCCCGCCAAAGCCGAACTGTTCATTGTGGAAGGGGATTCCGCAGGAGGAACGGCAAAACAGGGCAGGGACCGGCGCTTTCAGGCCATTTTGCCACTCAAGGGCAAAATCCTTAACGTGGAGCGCGCACGCTTTGACCGCATGCTCGGTTCGGCTGAAATTGGAACACTGATTACAGCACTCGGTACGGGCATTGGCCGCGGGGAAGTTGACCAGGGTGGTTTTTCCATTGAAAAACTGCGCTACCACCGCATTGTCATCATGACCGATGCTGACGTGGATGGTTCCCATATTCGTACATTACTGCTGACATTCTTCTTCCGCCAGATGCCTGAACTGATTGAGCGCGGGTACCTCTACATTGCCCAGCCCCCTCTTTACCGGGCCAAACGCGGGAATGAGGAAACCTACCTGAAGGATGATGCCGCGCTGGAGCAGTATCTGCTGGATAAAGCGCTCAACAATGCAGGCTTTGTCTATGCCGATGGCCGTACGGTCAGCAACGCGGAACTGGAAGCTGACCTGCCGTTTATCCGGCACGCATGTCAGGCAATCTCGCGGATTTCCACGCGTATTCCGGCATGGATTGTTGAACAGGTTGCCCTTGCCGGCGCCCTGAGCGCGGACCTGGACGTACTTCAGCAACACATGCCCGCACTCCAGCAGCGGCTGGACAAAGCCTCGTCAGCCACGGAACGGGGCTGGAAAGCCGCCGCCAGTGTGGACGGTGTGGAACTGGCGCGCAACGTACGCGGCGTGGGCGAAGTCTACCGGATTGACCCCGTTGCACTGGCTGGGGCCGATGCACGCTGGCTGACATCCCAGTTGCCCCGCCTGCAAAAAGACTTTGAAACAGGTGTTGTGCTGAAGTTTGAAACAGCGGAGCACCACCTGAATGGACCGTCCGACCTGTTTACTCGCCTGCTTGCACAGGGCCGTCGCGGGCTTGCCATCAACCGCTTTAAAGGTCTTGGCGAAATGAATGACGCGCAGCTTTGGGAAACCACCCTGGACCCGGCCATGCGCACCTTGTTGCAGGTCCGTGTTGGGGATGTGGAAGAGGCTGGCGATGTCTTTACAACCCTGATGGGAGATGTGGTTGAGCCACGGCGGGACTTTATTGTCGGCAATGCTCTTAAAGTCGCCAATCTGGACGTGTAAGCACGCAACGTGCCCTTACAAAAAAGGACGCCACAGAATTCAATCTGTGGCGTCCTTTTTTATGCCGAACAGAATGACCTGAAACAGCGTTGCTATCGTCCCTTAATCAGACAGTCTATTGCCCTGAACTGTTTGAGCAGGGCGGGCAGGGAACTGATAGGCAGCATGTTTGGCCCATCACTCGGGGCTTTGTCCGGGTCTTCATGTGTTTCTATGAACAGGGCCCCAATGCCAATGGCCAGGGCCGCGCGGGAGAGCAGGGGAGCAAACTCGCGTTGCCCGCCACTCGCTCCTCCCAACCCACCGGGCTGCTGCACGGAATGTGTTGCATCAAACACCACCGGGCAACCCGTCTGGGCCATAATCGGCAGGCCACGCATATCGTTGACCAGCGTATTATAGCCAAAGCTGGTCCCCCGTTCGCACAGCAAAACGCGGCTGTTGCCGGTTGAGGCTATCTTGGCGGCAACATGCTGCATGTCCCAGGGTGCGAGAAACTGACCTTTTTTAACATTGACCGCAGCCCCAGACCGGCCAGCCGCCAACAGCAGGTCCGTCTGGCGGCATAAAAAAGCGGGAATTTGCAGGACATCCACCGCTTCCGCCACCGGCGCGCATTGCTCGGCCGTGTGCACATCGGTCAAAACCGGCACATCATATGTCTGGCGAATATCGGCAAGGATAGCCAACCCGTCCTTGAGCCCCACACCACGTGCGCTGGACAGGCTGGTACGATTGGCCTTGTCAAAAGAGCTTTTGTAGATCAGCCCCACGCCTGCCACCTGGCAGATTTCCTTAAGGGCCGCGGCTGTTTCCAGCGCATGCGCGGCCGATTCAATCTGGCAGGGACCCGCAATCAGCACGAAAGGCAGATTATTCCCAATTGTCAGCCCGCCAATTTTCACCGGTGCGCCAAAGGCCGTGGTCATGCCTGTTTTGCCTTGGCAACAGCCGCGCCAACAAATCCGGCAAACAATGGATGGGGCGCAAAGGGGCGGGACTTGAGTTCCGGGTGATACTGCACGGCAACAAACCATGGATGGTCGGTATATTCCACCACCTCTGGCAAAATACCATCGGGGGAAAGACCCGAAAAGCGAAGCCCTGCCTTTTCCAGCTGGTCCTTGTAGTGAATATTCACTTCGTAGCGGTGGCGGTGGCGTTCACGAATGGTCGTTGTGCCATAGGCCTCGGCAGCCCGCGAGCCCGCTACCAGCGTTGCCGGGTATGCCCCAAGGCGCATGGTGCCCCCCAGTTCCCCTCCTTCGCTGCGGCGCAGGCGCTCGTTGCCACGCGCCCATTCCGTCATCAGGCCCACAAGGGGTTCTTCCGTCCGGCCGAACTCGGTGGAGGAGGCATCACTCAGCCCGGCCAGGTTCCGCGCGCACTCGATAACGGCCATCTGCATGCCAAAGCATATGCCCAGGAATGGAATTCCTTTTTCGCGCGCATAGCGAATGGCTTCGATCTTGCCTTGGGAGCCGCGCTCACCAAAGCCACCCGGCACCAGAATGGCGTCCACACAGCCGAGTTTTTCATCCAGGGTGGCCGGATTTTTTTCAAACTGCTCCGAATCAATCCAGTCGAGCGTGACCTTGACACGGTGCGCAATGCCACCGTGCAGCAAGGCTTCATTCAAGGATTTGTAGCTGTCCAGCAGAGCCGTGTATTTGCCCACCACAGCCACCCGCACTTCACTCGTGGGATGCCGCAGGGCATCCACAATGTTCTGCCAGTTGGAAAGATCGGGCTCATCGGCATAAGGCAGGCCAAAATAACGCAGGACCTCGGTATCCATGCCTTCCGCATGGTAGGAAAGCGGGCAGGCGTAAATCGTGTCCACATCGCGCGCGGCAATAACCGCTTCGGGGCGCACGTTGCAGAAATTCGCAATCTTGCGCCGCTCGGTTGGCGGAATGGGCCGGTCACAACGGCAGAGCAGAATTTGCGGCTGAATACCAACATTCTGCAATTCCTTGACCGAATGTTGGGTTGGCTTTGTTTTCAGCTCACCAGCAGATGGTATCCACGGCAGGAGGGTCAGGTGGACCACCATGGTCTGGTCCATGCCAAGATCATTACGCAACTGGCGAATGGCCTCAAGGAAAGGCAGGCTCTCAATATCCCCCACGGTGCCGCCAATTTCGACCAGAACAAAATCAAGGTCGTCCGTATTGGCAACCACGACATCCTTGATGGCATCCGTGATGTGGGGAATGACCTGAACCGTGGCCCCCAGGTAATCTCCCCGCCGTTCGCGCACGATCACGTCGGAATAGATGCGTCCCGTTGTCGCGTTGTCTTCCTTGCTGGCGTTTACGCCGGTAAAGCGCTCGTAATGCCCGAGGTCGAGGTCTGTCTCCGCTCCGTCATCCGTTACAAAGACCTCACCATGCTGGTAAGGGCTCATGGTGCCGGGGTCCACGTTCAGGTAGGGGTCCAGCTTGCGCAGGCGGACCTTGTAGCCACGCGCCTGCAAAAGCGCTGCGAGAGCGGCTGAAGCAATGCCCTTGCCAAGAGAGGACACCACACCACCAGTAATAAAGACAAAGCGTGTCATGAGCAGAATTCCTACACGGACTGGAGCGGGCGGAGAAAGATAAACAAACACAATCCACCGCATGCATTGCTGCATGCGGGGGACAAAAATTCATGCTCTTCTCTGTAAACCGGGCGGGTATCAGAGAAGGACGACTGCATTTTTCAGGGCTTGGAAGCCGCAGGCGGAGCCTGGGTCTGGACCGCGGGCGGGGCCGTGGTGGCAACAGGTGCGATTTCGGCCGGGGGCTGGGCAAGAATATCATGCCCTGCACCGCTCACGCCGCCTTTGTACAGCATTGCAAGCAGGAGCGAGAGCAGCATGAACAGCCCTGCCAGCACGGCAGTGGTGCGGGTCAGCAGGTTTGCCGTCCCGCGACCGGACATGAAGGCTCCCATACCCTGACTGTTACCAATACCAAGGCCGCCACCTTCGCTCCGCTGGATCAGCACAACGCCAATCAGAGCAATAGTGACACAGAAATGCAGGATCAGCAGGGCTGTCGTCATGTCGGGTTCCAGATCAAAGCAACAATGTCAGGCAGCGGATGCTGCGTTGACAATAGAAAGAAATGCATCCGCCTTGAGGCTCGCGCCACCAACCAGTGCGCCCGCGACCTCGGGAATGGAAAGAACGGAAACAGCATTCCCGGCGTTTACGGACCCTCCATACAGGATTTTGAGAGCTTTTCCAGCCTCTCCAAACTGTCGGACCAATTCCGCACGCAGAAAAGACATGGTCTGGGCTATCTGGTCAGTCGTTGCGGCAAGCCCCGTTCCAATGGCCCAGACGGGCTCGTAGGCCACAATACCGGCAAAACCATCGGGAAGCGAGCCCTTGATCTGCCAGCCCAGAACATCCTCATAGTCACCGCTGTCACGCTGGTCTTCCGTCTCGCCAATACAGACGATGGGGGTCAGGCCCGCCTTGGCTGCGGCCACGGCCTTTTCACGTACGGTTTCATCCAGCTCACCATGCTCCTGGCGCCGCTCGGAATGGCCAAGAATCACATGGCTCACACCAAGGTCGCTCAGCATGACGGGCGAAATATCGCCTGTATGCGCGCCGGAAACATCCTTGTGGCAATCCTGCGCACCCAGGCCAATGGGGGATGCGGCCAGTGCGGTCTCCACAAGGGCAAGCTGTGTAAAGGGGGGACAGATCACCACATCCGGCGCGGATGCGGGCAAACCACTGACAAGGGCCTGCACCAGTACCTGCGCGTCCTGGCGTGTGCCATTCATTTTCCAATTGCCGACAATAATCTGCCTGCTCATACCCTTCCTCCAGTCCTGTGCTGCCATATGCCACAATGAGCAGCACCATGGCGCGTTGGCAACAGGCTAAACCATACACTCACACCCGGGGGCAAGAGAGGGTCAATACCTTATTGCTGCCCCATAACGGTTATGTCTGGTCAAGCGGCACACCTCCGCTTATGGTGCCGCCCCAAGATGTGCTGCAACCAGCATAACCCATTTATGATGAGCTGTGGATCCATAGGGTCATGATTTCCTACCTGCGCCGAGTACTTGTTGAATCGTGGCTGGGCCGCGTTGTTGCCATTGTTATTTTTCTGGCCTTTGTTGGCTGGGGCATTGGCGACGTTATTGGCTTCATGAGCGAGGAAACCGACGTGGTGGCGCGGGTGGGTC
>CALCDN010000117.1 GCA_937900755.1 uncultured Acetobacter sp.
CTTTGGGGGTTGCCGTGGGGCTGTACCTGCCTGCCTCCGTCAGCCTGACATTGGCCGGGGGGGCCATGCTGGGCTGGGGGCTCAAACGGGCCATCCGCAAACGCCGCCAGCGCGCGGCCAACACGGCGGAACGCGCTGGCATGGAGGAAGGCAGCATTGGCACCATGCTGGCCTCCGGCTTTATCGTGGGCGAAAGCCTGACCGGGGTGCTGCTGGCGGTCCTTTCCGGGGCGACCGGGCGGGATAACGCCTTCTCCCTCGCAGCTTTTGTGCCCCAGGGTGTGGCCGACATCCTGGGCGCGGTGGTGTTTGGGGCACTCTGCTGGACCTTTGCGCGCAAAACGCTTCAGCCCTCCTGAGCGATTGCCCCACCCCCCGGACCCCTACTCCGTCAGTGCTGCAAAAGGACCGGCATACGGGGGTTGGCCAGAATATAATCAGTCACACTGCCCATAAGGCGGCTGTAGAGCATGGTGTGCTGGTAGCCACCAATGACCAGCATGTCCGCATGGAAAGCACCGGCCATGTCCAACAGGGCCTGCCCGATATTGCGCGTATCCGCGAGCTGCTGCTGCGTGGGGGTGAGGCCGGGCAGAATATCCAGCGGCAGCGGGTCGGTGGCGGACACAGCCACTTCCACCGCTTTTGCGGCTCCTACAAAAGAGCGGGCGGCCAAAAAGGCGCGGCGGCAGGCGGGGGTATCTTTCCATGCCATGAAAACCCGGTCCCCGCTGGGCTGGTCCCAAAAGGGGGGAACAAACAGAACAGGGCGGCCGGATTCAAAAATGGCGGCGCGGGTCGCCACATGCTTTTGCGCGCTGTCGCGGCTATCGGGAAACCCCAGAACCAGCAGGTCGGCATCCTTGCCGTAGCCTGCGATAATGCGGTCCACCGTAATTTCGGGGTCCAGCCAGTTGACCTCCACCTTGCCCAGCCGGTCAGCCGGTGCGCCATATTCCTGCGCCAACCAGTGCTGAAAACGCGTATGCAGGGCGTCCGCCCAGTCCTGTTGGCTGGCGCGCAGGGTCTGGGCCTGCGTATCTGAAAAACCGATATGCCCGAGACTCTGCTCAGGTGGCTCCCGTGCGGCCAGCACGTCTATCCGCCGCATCCCCCGGATACGGGAGAGGGCCTGCGCCGCCATACCCAGCAAAACCTCGGTCTGGTCCAACTGGCTGAGAATAACAAGGCACCGTTGCATGCGCCCACTCTCCCTCTTCCATAAACACCGGGGCAAACTGTGGCACACAAGCCCTCTCTCTGGAAGGTGAAGAAAAAACACCCCTTCCCCTCTCGCATTTGGCCGCAAAGCTGGGCAAAACTCCCGCAGGCGCGCCCCTTGCCCGCCCAAGCAGAGGAAAGAGCAGAACAGTGTTGCTAAACGTGAGCGAGCGTGGCCCCGAACACCTGGCACCGGCAAAGGCACTGCCCGTTGTGCTACTGCATGGCCTGTTTGGCCGGGCGCGCAACCTGGGTTTTGTGCAACGCAAGCTGGCCACAACCCGGCGCACGCTGGCCATGGACCTGCGCAACCACGGCAACAGCCCCCACGGCCCCATGAGCTACCCCGCCATGGCGCAGGACGTGCTGGACACGATGGAGCACAACCATGCAGCACCCGCCATTGTGCTGGGCCACTCCATGGGAGGCAAAACGGCCATGATGCTCGCCCTGACCCACCCAGCCGCCGTACGCGCCCTGATTGTGGTGGACATAGCCCCGGCCCAAGGCGGATTTGACCGGCTGGACCTGCCGGAAAATCTGGACACGCTGCAATTCCCCGCCCACCTGGACCTGCACGGCACCAACGACCTGCTGCGCCCCTATATCGCCAGCGATGCGGTGCGCCAGCTCATGGCGCAGAACATAAGGCAGGGAGACAATCCGGGCTGGGCCATTGGCCTGAAAGACATTCTGGCCGCCATGCCCGACATCATGGGCTGGCCCCAGCTTGCTCCGGGCCTGCGGTATAACGGGCCAACCCTGTTTATCCGGGGCGAGAACTCGCCCTATATCAGCCCGGGCAACTACCCGGCCATGCACGCACTTTTTCCCAACCACAGGCTGGAAAGCATCAGTGGCGCGGGCCACTGGGTGCATGCCGATGCCCCCCGCCGCTTTACCGAACTGGTGGAAGAATTCCTGGCCGACATTCCCTGAACAGCCACACGCCCGGCAGGCGGGCCACAAAGCCCGCGTGGCGTTCCCTTACGCTGGCATGACCGGCAGGCCCGCCATATCCAGTGCCACGGCCTCGGCCATGCGAATACCGTCCATGGCGGCGGACAGAATACCCCCCGCATACCCGGCCCCTTCCCCCGCGGGATAAAGACCGGGCGTATTGACCGACTGCCCATCCTCCCCGCGCGGCACGCGAATGGGGGAGGACGTCCGGGTTTCCACCCCGGTCATGACCGCGTCATCCATGGCAAAGCCGCGCAGCTTGCGCTCAAACCGTGGCAGGGCCTCGCGCAGGGCCTCCACCACAAAATCCGGCAGGCAGGTGGACAGATCAGCTGGCGTGACCCCCGGCTTGTAGGAAGGCTCCACATCACCCAGCGCGGTGGAGGGGCGCCCGGCCAGGAAATCCCCCACGCGCTGGGCGGGTGCGCGGTACTCCCCACCCCCTGCCAAAAATGCCTGCCGCTCCCAGTGGCGCTGGTAGGCAATGCCCGCCAGCGGGTCATCCGGGTAATCCTCGCCCGGGCGCAGTTCCACCACCATGCCCGAATTGGCGTTACGCTCGGCGCGGGAATACTGGCTCATGCCATTGGTGACCACCTGCCCCTCCTCCGAGGTGGCAGCCACCACCGTGCCACCAGGGCACATGCAGAAGGAATAGACCCCTCGCCCGTTGGCCGCATGGTGCACCAGCCGGTATTCCGCCGCTCCCAACTGCTCGTTCCCCGCACTGGGGCCGAACTGGGCTGTATCAATCACCGATTGCGGATGCTCGATCCGCACCCCCATGGAAAAGGGTTTGGCCTGCATGCTCACACCCTGTTTTTGCAGCATGGCAAAGGTGTCGCGCGCACTGTGGCCCACGGCCAGCACAACGTGGCCCGCCTCGACCACGTCCCCCGTGGCAAGGCGCACCCCTTCCACCTTGCGGGTCGCGGGGTTGAGCAGCAGGTCATCCACCCGTGCGCCAAAGCGATATTCCCCCCCGGCCTGCTCCACCTCCTGGCGGATATGCTCCACCATGGAAACCAGCCGGAACGTGCCAATATGCGGATGCGCCAGGTACAGAATATCCTCCGGTGCGCCAGCCTTTACGAACTCCTCCAGCACCTTGCGGCCCAGAAAGCGCGGGTCGCGCACCTGGCTGTACAGCTTGCCATCCGAGAAGGTGCCTGCCCCCCCTTCCCCAAACTGCACGTTACTTTCGGGGGACAGGACCGAACGCCGCCACAGGGCAAAAGTGTCCACCGTGCGTTCGCGCACAATCTTGCCGCGCTCAAGCAGCAGCGGACGCAGGCCCATGCGCGCGAGTATCAACGCCGCCATAAACCCGCACGGCCCCGCCCCGACCACGATGGGGCGTCTGTAGGCCGGAGCCGCCGCAAGGGCCGCACCATTGGTTATGGGCGCATGCCAGGCCATGTCCGGCGCAGGCTGCACATGGGTGTTGTGGGGGTGGGCACTCCGGTAACGGGCCAGCACCTCCGGCTCGTCCCGTACGGCGCAGTCAAGCGTGTACACAAGCCAGATGGCGGAACGGCGGCGCGCATCATGCCCCCGCTTGAACACGGTAAAATGTTCCAGCGCGTCCAAACCAATGCCCAACCGCTCACAGATCGCCTGCCGGAGCGCTTCGGGCGGGTGGTCCAGCGGAAGCCGCAGTTCGGTCAGACGGAGCATGGGGCGCATTTATCCAGTATGATCACAAACGGGGCAAAAC
>CALCDN010000118.1 GCA_937900755.1 uncultured Acetobacter sp.
CCCCCCCCCCCCCCCCCCCCCTGGGCGCGGTGGCCCGGCCCCCCCCATTCATGGGGGCCCGCCGGTTTGGCGCCCCCCGCCGCACGGGCAACCGCCACCAAAGGCTGCGCACCCGCGTCCGCACTATCGTCCTTCATGCGTCCGGCAATGGTGTGAATATTCATCGCCAGAAGAAGAGTCATCAGGCTTGATGAAATATGCACAAGTTTCCCGAACGACAAACGGGGTATCAGCATCACAACCTACGACATATCTTCATAAAAACACTCTGGCGACCGGGTATGGCGGTGGAACCGACCATACGAAGGGGAGCATAGCCAGCCACATACCCCACCCAAAAACCATACCACGGGCCAGACACGGACTTATGGCTGGGTATCGGACGTTCCCACGAGGGAGGCGTGGCCATCTTCCGTTTCCGCCGAGGAGCGGATGACCTGGTCCACGTTACCCCACAGCGAGCTGCTGTCGGTGCTGCTGGTGGACTTGCCCGCATCCGCCGTGGAGGACTTGGTGGAGGAAGAAGACGACGAGGTGCCTGCCACCGGGGCCGTGGTGGTCGTGGCGGACTTGGCATCAAGCTTCGTATCAAGCTTGGCATCAAACTTGGCCGCCTTGGCCGAAGGAGAAGACACCGACGAAGCGAAGGAAGCCGGGGTAAAGGGCGCGGGCGCGGTAGGGGGCGCGACAGGGGCCACAGGCGCGGGGGCCGTCGCCACAAACGCCGCGGTGGTGATTTTGAAGTCACCCGTCAGTTCCGCACCCTGGTCGATGCTGCACCCGCTCACGCCTTCAAGGAGCAGCGTGCAATTCTTGATCTTGGCCGTGCCAGTGGCAAAAAAGCGCTTGGCGCGGACAATCACGTTTTCCGCCGTGCCACGGATGACCACTTCATCGGCCACCAGTTCGCCCGAAACCACACCGCTTTCCAGAATATCCACAATCGGGGCCTGCAACTGCGCGTTGCGCACCGTGCCGCCAATGGCGATAGGGGTATCGGTTTCACACTTCAGGCTGGCAACATTCAGCCCCTGAACAAGTATGGTCTGCTTAGGCTCGGCCAGGGTGCCGAATGTGTTGTCACCATTATTCATGCTTATCTCCCGTGGTGTTACCTGCCGATTGCGCCAGCATCGCCATGTCCGCGTGCTTGGGTGTGGGCGTCAGTTCCTCTGGCCGCCATCCAGCCCGGCGTTGATAGCCATGCAACACACAGAAAACAGGCATTGCACAACTTGTTGAATGGGGTGAATTGAACCGTTATGTCAAGTTATGCGTTGGGGATTGCCCCACCTTTTTGGAACCGTCATCTCCACGCAACACAAACCGCGCACCCCATTCCCTAGAACGGCAGGACATTGTCCAGAATCTGCTGCCCGTAACGCGGGGTCTGCTGCTTGGTCAACTGACCACGCCCACCGTAGGAAATGCGGGCCTCGGCAATCCGGTCATGGGTTACGGTGTTGTCTTCCAAAATGTCCTGCGGACGCACGACACCGCTTACCATAAGCTGGCGCAGTTCCCCGTTGATCCGCACCTCCTGGCGCGCCACAACCACAAAGTTGCCGTTGGGCAACACCTGCGTAATGGTGCCCGCAAGCGTGAGCGTGACCGCTTCGGTCCGGCGGATGGTGCCGGTCCCGGCATTGGCGCTCGCGCTGCTCGTGTTCAGCGCGTCCGACTGGGTCAGGTGCGACAGGGCATTGCCCTTGAGGCCGAACAGGCTGGGAATACCAAAATCCTCCGACCCGCTGGAGGAGGCGGACGTATCATCCACCACGTTGGCGTTATCCGCGATCTGGACCAGAATAGTCAGCAAGTCCCCAACCTGGGAGGCGCGCTGGTCCTTGAAGAAGGCGCGGCTCCCCGGCCGCCACAGGCTGCCCACCTCCGTGGGTGGCGCCTGAAGGGGGGGCATGGGCATGGTCACGGGCCGGTAGTCCGGCGCCTGCGTCGGATCGGACGTGCGGGTCATGCGCGGGGGGTGGCCGTTCTCGCTCATGTCCGCCAGCCCGACACAGGAGGCAAGGCCCAGCAATCCGACCATGAGGGCGCCAGACAGACGGTATTGGGTCAAGAAGTCTCTCCAAGTCATTGGCTACTACCCGGTATGTACCGCCCTACCCACCGGAGCGGGAGGACGCGCTGATGCGGCGCAAGGCGTTACCATCCGATGGCATGGCGCCCGAGGTGGTGTCCACCTCCATTTCAGCCCCGTTGACGACGCGCCCTGTCAGAATCATTTTGCTGGCGAGGTTGAGCGCATGCACGTACTGGCCTGCCCCCCCGTCCTCCAGTGCGCGGCCCGTGGCCGACAGGCGCAGGCCCGGCGCTACGTAGGAGAGCATGATGGGGTCGCCCTTGTGCATGATGATCGTCCGCCGCAGGTCCCGCTCCAGAACCGGTTCATCCACCACCACGCTGTGCAGCAGAGTCATGCCCTCCACGTCCGTGTCCCCCGTATAGGCCTTGGAGCCGGTGTGCCCCGTGTAGGACTCGTCCACCCGCACATCTGCCGCCGCAATAACCGACCCGGCCGAAAGCGCATGCGTGTACACCAGCACGCGCTGCGCCGCATGGACCACGCCGGTCAGCAAAAACGAATCCTGCGTGATGTCCCCCAGCGGGTGGCTGCGGTACACCGTGGCGGAAAAGCGGCCACTCTTCTGGTCCCAGTCCACATCGGACAGGACAACGGGCTTGGCGTCATCGGCGGCAACCGTCATGGGGTGGAAGTCCCCCAGTTCAACCGTAACCGGGCCTTCGCCCAGGTCTGGCAGGCTCTGCTTGACCAGATGGATAAAAAAGTCGCGGTCCAGCACACGCCCTGAGCGCGTAACCGTTGCCTGCGCCGTGGCGGACTGGTCCATCCAGTCCACGCCATACTGGTCGGCAATGGCAATAAGCTGCCGCCCGCCCACCACAAAGCTGTTGCCCGGCAGGGGGGCTGGCCCCAGAACGCGGTCCTGACCGGGCTCTAGGTCCATGAACAGGTCCGACAGCCGAACCGAATCCGATGTGACCGTGGTGGCGGTACGCAGGGTCGCCGCAAGGCTGGCCATGGGCAACACCGCAAAAAACGCAGCCAGCACTGGCAGTATGGCCGCCCGCAGGGACATGTTATTTCAGATTCGTAAGCGTCTGAAGCATTTCATCGGAAGAGGTGATGACCTTACTGTTCATTTCATACGCGCGCTGGGCGGTGATGAGGTCCGTAATTTCGGTCACGACGTTCACGGCGGATTCTTCCAAAAAGCCCTGTCGGATGTCCCCAAAGCCCGTGCTCTGCGGCGTGCCCGTAATGGGGTCGCCCGAAGAGGTGGTGGAGGTGAACAGGTTCTGCCCCATGGCGGCCAGGCCGTTTTCGTTCTGGAAGGTTACAAGCTGGATCTGCCCGGCAACCTGCGCGGTGGTCTGCCCGGACAGGGTGTACTGCACCTGCCCGCTCTGATCGACCGTAATGTTTTCGGCGTTGTTGGGCAGCGAAATGTCGGGGCTGAGCGGGTAGCCGTCCGCCGTGACAATCGTTCCGTCATTGGAGAGCGAGAACGTGCCGTCACGCGTGTAGGCATATTCGCCCGAAGGCAGGGTGACACGGAAGTAGCCGCGCCCTTCGATGGCCAGATCGAGCGCATTGCCCGTCTGTTCCAGCGTGCCCTGCTCGTTAATGCGGTAAATGCCCGCCGTGCGCACACCAAGCCCGACCTGCGCGCCAGAAGGCACAAGGTCGCCCGTGTCCGAGCTCATGGTCCCCGCGCGGCGCATGTCCTGGTAGATAAGATCCTGGAACTCCGCCCGACGCCGCTTGTAACCCGTGGTCGTCATGTTGGCGATGTTGTGGGAAATTGTCTCGACGTTCGTCGACTGGGCCTGCATGCCCGTAGCGGCGATATCAAGGGAACGCATCATAGGATGACAAGCCTCCGGGTGTGCCTTGCGCCATGCTCTCCCCAACAACGGCATGATGATGGGGACACGGGCGGAAACTTACATGGCCGTACGCACAGTTGGTAACTGCCACACCATGTATTGCCAGCAAGAGGTAAGACGCCAGCATGGCCATTGCAAGAGGTTTTGTCTGGCCAATTTCTTACCACTTATACATTAAGCAGGCTTTTGTTGTACAGGACACACATCCACTGTTGCTGTATTATGGGCAATCCAATAGATTTGTGGCAGGTAAAAGCATGATATGGGCCAGATGATTCGGGGCCCGTGCGCCACAAGCCCCCGCCATATCCACCCGCCGGAGTGAGGAATCATGGACGACACGACCTACATCGCCTTGTCCCGCATCAACGCGCTGACACACGACCTTGAAGTGACGTCCAACAATTTGGCCAACGCCAATACAACAGGCTTCAAATCCTCCCGCGAGCTGTTTTCGGACTATATCGTCAAGCAAAAAGACATTCATGGCCTGCCCGGCGGGCGCACGGAAGCCTATACACAGGACCGCGCCACCTACCAGGACCACGGCCAGGGCCAGTTGCGCCAGACCGGCAACCTGACCGACTTTGCCATTAACGGAGAAGGCTTTTTTGCCGTGCAGACCACGCAGGGCGTGCGGCTGACGCGTAACGGCCAGTTCCAGCGCCGCTCCGATGGCACCATCGTGGACATCAACGGCAACCCGATCCTCAACCGCTTCCAGCGCCCCATTGTCATCCCGCGCGAGGACGATGTGCTCTCCGTCTCCTCCGATGGCACCATCTCCACCCAGGATGGCGCGGTCGGCACCTTTGACCTGATGACGGTGGATAACCTGAACACCCTCCAGCCCGAGGGGAACTACCTGCTCAAGCCCACCACCCAGACCCGGGTGCTGCCACACAAGGAAATCCGGCAGGGGATGCTCGAAAGCAGCAACGTCAACGCCATTACGGAAACCACGCGCATGGTGGAAATCCAGCGTGACTATGACCTGAACTTCCAGCTTGTGCAGACCGAATCCACCCGCCGGAGCAATGCGATCGACAAGATCACGCAGGACTCCAGCAGCTAGCGGCACAAGCACCCGACCATGATTCCGCAATGGCGTTAACCTTCTAAAAACCATTGCGCCGTAAGACTGCTTTAACTGCCGCCGTGCGGCTGCTATTGGTTACCAAATTTTCAAAACACGCCGTGACGGACGGACGAGGGATACAATGGATCTAGGATCAGCTCTATCAATAGCCTCGAGCGGGCTGAACGGGATCGAATACCAGTACTCCGTCGTGTCCCAGAACGTCGCGAACTCCAGCACCACGGGCTATGCCTCCGAATCGGCCAGCGTGACCTCGGCCGTTGCGGGCAACCAGGGCACGGGCGTGCGCATTGGCACGACCGTGGTCAATGTCAGCCCCTACCTGCAATCCTCCCTGTACACCCAGAACGCCAAGGTCTCGGCCCTGACCGCATCCTCCAACTCGCTTGCGGCGGTTGAATCCGTGCAGGGGTCCACCTCCGCGGATTCGGGCGATACCCAGACCCTGTCCGACGAACTGGGCAACGTGCAGACGGCCCTGACCTCCCTGACCTCCACCCCGCAGGACAGTTCGGCCCAGACCGCCGTCATTACCGCCGCGACCTCCCTGACCGACACCATCCAGACGCTGGCCAGCACCTACACCCAGCAGCGGCAGACAGCCGAAGACACCATTGTCTCCACTGTCTCCACCATCAACCAGAACCTGACGCAGATCGGCCAGCTGTCCAAGCAGATCATGGCGCTGCAGGCGACCGGGGCCGATACGTCCAGCCTGGAAAACAGCCGCCTTGAAGTGATGAACGACCTCTCCTCCGAAGTGGGGGTCACGTTTACCGAAACGTCCAAGGGCGACATGATTGTCACAACCGAGGATGGCACCAAGCTGCCAACCCGCCCGGACCAGATCGGCCTGAACGACAACACCCAGACCCTGCCCAGCAACACGTGGCCGCTCTCGGCCACGGCGGGCGGCACGGCCAGCACCACCATAACCGACTCCATGTATTACAAGGCGGGAGACACCAACTCCGCCATTGCAGGCATTACGGTAGCGGATGGCACGACCACCACAGGCACGGACATTACCTCCCACCTGACCAGCGGCACGCTGGGCGCCAACATTACCCTGCGCGACACAACCTACCCCACCATGCAGGCGCAGCTTGATTCGTTCTCGGCAACGCTGATCAACCGCTTCAGCAGCGCGGGCATGGCCCTGTTCACCAACGGCACGGACGTGGACAGCACGGGTACCGCCCAGACCGCGACCCCACAGTCCTATGACACCACGCAGACAACGCCCAATGGCATTGTCGGCCTGTCCTCCGCGATCAGCGTGAGCAACTCCTACTCCACCACGCCCTCGCAACTGGCCCCCAGTGGCAGCACCACCACCATTACCAACGTGCTGAGCACGACGTTTGGCACCTCCACCGATGATGTGAGCAGTACGCTGGAAGCGCCCTCCTCCTCCCTGGGGCCAAGTGGCACCCTGTCCACCGGGTACAGTGGCGCGCAGGGGCTGGTGGCGCTGGCCACATCTCTGACATCCAACCAGGGGGCCACCATCAGCACGGCCACCACCAACCTGACCTACGCCACGGCGGTGCAGACCACCCTCAGCGCCAAGGTCACCAATGTTTCGGGTGTGGACGTCAATAGCGAGATGTCCAAGGTCGTGGCGCTGCAGAACGCCTATACGGCCAACGCCAAGATCATCTCCTCCGTCCAGACCATGTTCACCGCTCTTCTTGACGCCATCAACTAAGCCTCAAGATAGGGAGACCTTCTACCATGAGCACTTCTATCGGGCAGTATGGCGCAAGTGCCGCAAGCCTCGTTCTTTCCGCTGGCGTGCAGGAGCTGACCAACGCACAGACGACCCTGGCGTGGCAGACCTCCAGTGGTGGCGTTACGGCGGAAACCTATGCGGGCCTTGGCACATCACGCTCCAGCGTGTTTGAACTGACCCCCAAAATCACACAGGTCCAGGCCTGGCAGTCCAACATCACCAACGCCCAGAACAGCCTGACCGTGACGGCCACCGCACTCAAGCAGATTGTCTCGCTCGCGCAGTCGGTCTCCGCCAACCTGCTGAGCATTGCGGGCACGAGCGAGACGTCCACGGTCAACACCGTCTCCACCGAGGCGTCGAGCAGCCTGAGCCAGATCGCCACGATCTTGAACACCTCCAATGGTACGGGCTATGTGTTTGCCGGGCAGAACTCCACCCAGGCCCCGGTCAATGACCCGTCCAGCGTTGCCACCGGCAGCCTGGAAACCACCATTGCAGACAGCGTGAGTTCGCTTGCCTCGGGCACCAGCGTGGACAGCCTGCTTGAGCAGGCCACCGATTCCATGAACAGCGACAGCACCCTTTTTTCCAGCACCATTTCCGACCCGACAAGTGCAGCAAGTTCGCTGGCCGCGGCCAGCAGCCAGCAGACCAGCATCGTCACGGGGGACAGCTCCTCCAGCACCTATGGCGTTGTGGCGACACAGGGCGACACCTCCGATGTCAGCAGCACCTCCACCGGCTCCCCCATCAAGGACCTGATGCGGGACCTGATGCTGGTTTCGGGCATGAGCGGCATGTCCTCCACCAGTACCGGATATTCCGACCTTGTCAGCCAACTCCAGACATCGCTGACCAGCACCACCAACCAGTTGATCAACATGGAAACAACCGTAGGGGCGCAACAGAACGCCCTGACCTCCCGCGCTACCTTGCTGACCAACACGGCAACTGCCCTGCAGACCCAGCTTTCCGATGCCCGCTCGACCGATATCAGCGAAGTGGCCATCCAGACCACCAACGTGCAGACAAGCCTCAAGGCCTCGTTCATGCTGATCGCGGACATGAAGGACATGACCCTGGCCAATTACCTGTAATCGGCTCCCTGTCGCGCCCCGCTCTTGCACAACAGCCTGATGGCACGCGCCATCAGGCTGTTTTTTATGGTTGCAGCACGTAAAAAGCGGACAGGAAGACAGACGTTTTAAGCTGGGTTTTATACGCCTTCACCACCGGGGGGGCGCACACCACCACCATCACCTCCAGTGGCTCGCCCATGCCGCGCACCCGGCCCTGCGCCTGCGCAAGCAAAAAC
>CALCDN010000119.1 GCA_937900755.1 uncultured Acetobacter sp.
TTCCACCCCACAACAGGCGCGACGCACACCAGCGCCACAAGCCCCGCATATATTGGCCAGGGCGTACCCAACCATGCCCGCCCCTCCCTGCTGGCGCACAGCCATGCCACCAGCCCCGCCACCGGCAGGAGCATTGTGTATTTACTGTCAAACCCCAACCCGGCGGCCATACCCACGACCAGCCAGAAAGCACGCCGCCGCCCGATGCAGGCCTGCACCAGTCCCCACAGCATAAGCGCCACAAACAGCACCAACGGAGCATCGGGGGTCATGACCAGGGTGCCCAGGCCAATGCCCAGGGTGCCATTGAGCAGAACACCCGCGCGGATCGCCCCCACACGGGCATGTTCACACGGCGCCTGCACGGCCAGCCAGCCATATGCGGCCTGAGCGATCAGGACCGTGGCCACACAGGTGGACAGTACCCCCATAAGGCGCACGCCCAAGGCCGTGTCCCCCGCAAGGGCCATGCCCAGACGGATCCACACGGCCACCATGGGCGGGTGGTCAAAATACCCTGCGGCGGGGGCCAGCGCCCATATCCGGTAGTAAGTCTCATCCGGTGCAAGCGGAATACAGGCCGCCAGCACAAGGCGCACAAGGGTGAGGAGCGCCAGCCCGCCCACCCAGACCGTGTAAAGGGCGGAACGCCCACCCAAGGTTAGCGGGGTCTCCAGATAAGTGTGGAGGACATGGTGTAATTCCAGACCACGGCCAGCACGGCGCCAGCCAGGCTGGCCTCATTCACCCGATAACTCTGCGCGTACATCATGTGCGCCACGCCAACATCGGCCAGAGCCCCCACAGAGCAGACCAGCATGAACGCCAGCAGCCCCCACACACAGCGCTGGCCATGCAGCCGCCGGTCCCTGTAGGTGAAATTGTTATCCAGATAAAAATTCACAATCATGGCCGCAACCGTGCCTACGGCCTGCGCGGTGGAAAAATGCACTCCCGCCAGCCGGACCAGATGCATGACGCCCAGATTGGCCCCGACCCCGGCCAGCCCGACAATGCAGAACGCCATAAAGCGCAAGGGCACCAGGCCGTGGGAAAATTTTTCCAGCAGAAGAGCGGCAAACTGGATCATCACCAGTGCATCAAGTTTGCTTTCCCCCGCCACACGGGGGCGGAAACCGCAGGCTATTTCCTGCACCTTGAGCGGTTTTTCCGATGAAAGCAGCAGGTCGAGCAAAATTTTGAACCCCGTCCCTGACAGACGGGGTGCTATGGCTGCGAATGTCTGCTGCCGCAAGGCGAAAAAACCGCTCATGGGGTCCGTCAGCTTGACCGGCAGAAAACACTGCGCCAGCCATATTCCACCATCGGAAAGGGCATGCCGCCAGGCATTGGCCAGCCCCTCGTTACTGCCACCCTCCACATGGCGGCTGCCAACGGCAACGTCGCACGCACCACTGCCCACCGCGTCAATCAGCGCGATCAGGCGGCTTTCATCATGCTGCAAATCCCCGTCCATAACCGCCACAACCTGGGCGGAGGAAGACAGGACCCCTTCAATAACCGCCGTGGACAGCCCCCTGCGGCCTATACGGCAAATACCCCGCACATACGCCTTCTGCCGTGCCAGCGCGCGCACCGCGTCTGTTGTCTTGTCGGGCGAATTGTCATCGACAAAAATAACTTCCCAGCGCCGGCCAGCCAGCGCTTTTTCAAGCATGGCAACAAGCGGGGCCACATTGGCGACTTCATTATAACATGGGACGACAATACTGATCTCGGGACCACCCGCCACCGCCGAGCCATCCGACACACTCCGCACTGACATTACTCCGGCGTTCCTTCCCTGATACCAGGCAGCGGCACGCCCTTGCGTTCCAGGCTGGTGCGGATGGTTTGCAGGGTCTGCACCCGAATAACGTGCGCGGCCTCAGTCAACTGCCGCGTCAAGACGTTTTCATGTGCTGCGTCACGCGCGATCAGGCGGACGAGAAAATCCCCCCCACCGCGAATCATGTGGCATTCACGCACCTCCGGCCATTCGGCAAGCTGCTGCTCAAAGGCTGAAAGAACTGTCTCTTTCTGGCTATCCAGCCCGATCAGCGCGAAAAAGGTGATCGGCCAGCCAAGGGCCGTTGCATCGGGCTGGGCATGATAGCCACGAATAATGCCCTCCTCCTCCAGTCGCCGCACGCGCCTGAGGCAGGGGGGGGCGGAAATGCCAACACGCCGCGCCAGTTCGACATTGGTCATCCGCCCATCATCTTGCAGCTCGGCTACGATACGAAGATCAACAGCGTCCAGATCCGTCACCTTATCCGACCTATCCTGTGCAAGATGCAACTCCCAGAAAAGAGTGGCGAGTATATGCCACGCTCCCCGCCATGCCGCAAACTCATCTCTCAACACTTGCCCAACACAAAGTCAGCCGTCATATCCTTTTACCAAAGACATTCTGGACCATGCCTGCGCGGCATCACTGCACCCGCACTTCTTGCTTTGGGGAACTCTTCTGGCATGACTGAGACCATCACGACCGACCTGCTTGTTATTGGCGCAGGCCCTGCGGGCTATACCGCGGCCATTTACGCGGCCCGCGCCAACCTCTCCCCCGTTCTGGTGGCGGGGCTGCAGCCGGGTGGGCAGCTGACCATTACAACAGACGTGGAAAACTACCCCGGCTTCGCCAAGGCGGTGCAGGGGCCATGGCTGATGGAGCAAATGGCCGAGCAAGCCCAAAATGTTGGCACACGCATTGAATACGACATTATTACCGAGGTGGACTTCAGTTCGGGCGCGCCCTTCCGGCTGGTTGGGGATTCCGGCACCATCTATGTGGCCAGATCCGTTATCATCGCGACTGGCGCACAGGCGCGCTGGCTTGGCCTACCCAGCGAAAAACGCTTGCAGGGCGGCGGTGTTTCCGCCTGCGCCACATGCGATGGCTTTTTTTACCGTGGCAAAAAGGTAGCCGTGGTCGGTGGCGGCAACACCGCAGTGGAAGAGGCCCTGTACCTGACCCACCACGCCTCCCACGTGACCCTGATCCACCGCCGCGACTCCCTGCGCGCTGAAAAAATTCTGCAGGACCGGCTGTTCAGCCATCCCAGAATTTCCGTCATATGGGAGAGCGAGGTGGAGGATATTCTGGCCACCGGCACGCCAGAGGTCGTGTGCGCCGTGCGCCTGCGCAACCTCAGGGACCAGAGCGAAACCACACTTGAAATCGATGGCCTGTTCATTGCCATTGGCCATGCCCCGACCACCGGAATTTTCACGGACCAGATCGCGCTCGATGGCGAGGGGTATATTGAAACCGCCCCCGGAACGACCCGCACATCGGTCCCTGGTGTTTTTGCCGCGGGCGATGTGCAGGACAAAATATACCGTCAGGCGGTAACAGCAGCGGGCAGCGGGTGCATGGCCGCACTGGACGCGGAGCGGTATTTGGCCGAAGTGCCCAAAACGTAACGCTGCCCATACCTTGACCACGTGCAGTAATTACTGCACGTAGTAGCTTTGAAAGCATGGTATTGTGCTTTTGTAATTTCAGTCAATTTAGCAGGAGGCGTGCGTGGACTGGGACAAACTCCGGGTTTTCCATGCCGTAGCGGAAGCCGGTTCCTTTACCCACGCGGGGGATGTGCTTAACCTAAGCCAGTCTGCCGTATCCAGACAGATTTCTGCGCTGGAAGATGTTCTTCAGGTGCCCCTATTCCACCGCCATGCGCGTGGATTGATCCTGACTGAGCAAGGGGAAACCTTGCATAAAACGGTTCGGGAAGTGTTCTCCAAACTGGAGATGACACAGACCTTGCTGACGGAAAGCAAGGAAAAAGCCGCAGGCCGCCTACGGGTTACAACAACAACAGGATTTGGTAACTGCTGGCTTATGCCGCGACTCCATAAGTTCATGGAGGCCAACCCCGAAATTGATATCTGCCTTATTCTGGAAGACAACGATCTGGACTTGGGCATGCGCGAGGCCGATGTTGCCGTACGCATGCACGCACCACGCCAGCCCGACCTGATCCAGCGCCATCTGGCGGACTTCAATCTGCCCATTTTCGCAGCGCCTCAATATATCGAGCGCCACGGCATACCTTCCAGCCTGGAAGATATTAAAAACCATCAGCTGGTCCTGTTTGGCGAACACCACCCGCCAGTCGCCCATATCAACTGGCTGGCAGATGCGGGACAGGTCAGCAGCCACACCCGCCCCGCGCGGCTGGAAGTCAACAGCATGGCGGCCATGGCGTCCGCCATTGCGGCAGGCCTGGGCATTGGCTCCATCCCGTCATATGCCGCCAGCAAGTTCCCGGACCTGGTTCAGATTCTACCTGAAATCACGACCCCGACAGTCGATGCCTATTTTGTTTACCCCGAAGAATTGCGCAGCTCCAAGCGGGTTGCCGTTTTCCGTGACTTCCTGATGAGCGAACTCGGTATTCGTTAAGCCCACCAGCACGGTTTTCAAATGCCCCGGCCTTTCCCTTCCAGGACCTGGCCGGGGTTTGTATTCAAAAAAGAACTATACTTAAAAAACGCCCCAGACATGCCAAAAATACAATCCTTGGCGCTCTATAAATATCTTTGAAAATCAGTTCTCAAGCCTGTCATACTTCTGGCGCCGACCCAGGAATGGCTTACAAACGATACAATAATATCAATCAAATTTCATAAAATGTGAAGACAATCGCTTAAATACCAACCTACCCCAGGCTACTGCATCCACCCAGATAATGATCAGACTTTATTAAATAAAATATTACGAATAATTTATACATGTTCCTCCAAATATTGAAAAAATCGACAGATCATTCCTGCATTTTATACCACTCACATCTTATTTTTGTTTTTTTGTATATTAGCAGTTCACAAAGTTTAAATAATTGAGTATGGTTCTTATTATTCACACTGAATTTTTAATTAGGCCTGTCATGAGTGAGATCCAGAACTATTCGCCTCTCCTAGATCTTGTATCCGAGATCGTGTCCGCGCACGTCTCCAACAACCAGACGGACCCTGCTGCTATTCCGGTTCTGATCAAGGACGTTTTTCAAGCTCTCAAAACGGCTGACCAGCCGCAGAGCGAGCCCGAAAAACTGCAGCCAGCTGTTCCAGTCAAACGTTCGGTTTTCCCGGACTATATCGTCTGCCTTGAAGACGGTAAAAAACTGAAAATGCTCAAGCGCCATCTTCAGAGTGCTTACGGCATGTCCCCCGAGCAGTACCGCGAACGCTGGAACCTGCCTGCGGACTATCCCATGGTTGCTCCCAACTACGCGGAACGCCGCTCCACTCTGGCGCGTGAAATTGGCCTGGGTCGCAAGATTCATGCTGCCGGGGATGAAGACGATACGTCAGGCCGCGCAAAGCGTGGCAAAAAGGCAGCGACTGTCTAAGATTGCTGCCCATGCATGCCCAGTCTGGCGTTCGCGCCAGACTGGCACGCATTTTTTATCTTGACGCTCGACCATAGAGAACGGAAAGCTTGCATCTGTCTGGCACAGATTGGGTCAGACCTTCCTACTCTACCCTAATCGGCAGGGGGCTCTATGACGCGGTCTGAACTTATTGCCATTTTAATAGAAAAAAACCCGCATTTGCAGCTTAGAGAGGCTACGCTGCTGGTGAATACGGTTTTTGGTGGCATTACGGGCAGTCTGGCGGCAGGGAACCGTGTTGAGCTCCGGGGCTTTGGGGCTTTTTCCGTCAAGGAAAGGGAGCCTCGCCTGGGCCGCAACCCCAAAACGGGGGAACAGGTCAAGGTCAGTAAAAAGCTGGTGCCTTTTTTTAAAACAGGCAAGGAACTGCACCAGCGTCTTAACAAGATGGATGCGCTCTAGCAGCGATGTCCCCGGCCGCAGTCAGTCTGCCGGGCTCTGGTACTGGGCCGCAAGACGCAAATCCTCCACAAATCGTGCATATTCCCGCAGCCTGCTGGCCTCATCTGGCAAACGCAGCAGATAGGACGGGTGAACAGTAACCAATCCCTGCGTTTCTCCTTCCAGATGGAACAGGCGTGAGCGGGTGCGCGAAATTGTGACCGGCTTTTGCAAAATACTTTGGGCAGCGGTTGCACCGAGCATCACCAGCAAGGCGGGGCTGACCAGACGACGCTCCGCATCCAGCCAGACCCGACAGGCCGCCATATGCTCTGCCTCCGGCTTCTGGTGCAGGCGGCGGGTGCCTTTCCATACAAAATGAAAATGCTTGACCGCGTTGGTCACATAAATCTGCTCACGCCGTAGTCCGGCATCATGCAGGGCATTATCCAAAATCTGCCCGGCAGGCCCCACAAAGGGTCGTCCCTGCTGGTCCTCCTGGTCGCCGGGTTGCTCACCAACCAGCATGATGGAAGCGCTCTGCGGTCCTTCGCCAAACACCGTGCGTGATGCTGGCTGCCACAAGCCACAGGCCCGGCAATCCACCGCCTGTGCGCTGAGCATGGCAAGCGAGGCAGCCTGTGCCACATCCCCGCGCTTGGGCGGCAGTACGCTCAGGGCGTAGCCACGCCATATGCCAGTTCCATCCTCCTGCCATTGCACTGCGGCGTCATCGGGTGTTGCGTTCTCTCCCGCCGCAAAGCGTATTGCGCTCCCGGTCCATTCCATCCGCCGGTAGGGGGTTATAACCCGCCACGGTCGCGCATTGCGCTGCATTGCGTAGCGGGCGTTGGCCTCGAGGCTATAGTGTTCGGGGGTGTCGTGCAGAATGGTGGCGGCTTTTTGTGCGCTAAAAGCGGAAAACACCTCGCGGAACCGCAGCGTATCCGCCCGAACCGCCATAACAGCCTGCCTGAGCCACATCAGGTCCGGGTCGTGTGTATGGCCCAGTTCCAGCCCATCATGGGTCAGCCGATACAGAATGCGGTAAAGCACGGTAAAACGCGCAGGGTCTCGCACCTGCAAAGCCTGCCCCAGCACGCCCACAAACCGGCGGGACAGGCTCATGGGCGCCGGGTTTGCCGGGTTTGCGGGCAGGATCTGGGAGAGCCCGGCGGACCACGGTGTGTCCTGCACAGTTGCTGCCACCCGCCAATGCAAACCCTCCGGCTCAACCCCTGCAAGAACAAAGTGCCTGCAGGCACTGCGCCATGTTGCAAAATCAACCTGATGCGCAAGAACAACCTCAGGCATGCGCCCCTCCCCGCCTACCCTGCCCTGCGTCTCAACCGCCCCTGAATCCGCTCAACCATACCGGGCAGGTCTACCACGCCAAAGGCATGGAGAAGGACCGTGTAAAACAGCCCCCCTCCCATGACCATGCCAGCCAGCCAGAGCGCCCGTGTGACAAAAACACTCGGCAGCGCCACCACACTCCCCACACCCCAA
>CALCDN010000120.1 GCA_937900755.1 uncultured Acetobacter sp.
TGCATGACCGCCCTGGCCGCGGCCTCGCTCCTTACGTCCGGCACAGGGTGGGACGCCTCGCATATGCGCACATGCCGGGTGGGGGCGGCATGGCCATCACGCGTGACAACCACCCCTTCAAGCGCCACGTCCGGCCAGGCGGCCTCCAATGCCGCGGCCATGGCGGCGGAAGCCTTGCCCGCGCCCACCACAACGCAACGGCCCGCAGGTTTTGGCGGCAGGTGCCCGGCCAGAACCCGAAACGGATCAGCACTGGCAATGGCTGCGTCAAACATGGACCGCAGCACGGTTCTGGCCCGTGCGTTATCCCACGTAACCCCTGTATCGGACATGGTGTTCCTCCTTAGGCTTTATGCACCCGTAACCGGCCGCCACTCAATAACCGGCACAGACTGCGTTCAGGAAAACGCCTTGTCCAGATAGGGGGAGGATGCATCAAAAAACGCCTGGTTTTCCCTGAGTTCCGTTTCAATCACATGCAGGCTGGCCAGCACACGTAACATTTCCTCGCGCACGGACAGGTTTGTCTCGGCCTGCTCCATGCGGGACAGATATTCCACGGCCAGCTGGGCCGCGCGCGCGGTGCGGCCATACTGCCCGCCATACCGGCCCGAAAACTGCTGCATGCGGTTCATCATCGCCTGTGTGGCGTGCCGGGCGTCATCTGGCAGAATGTTGCGCCCCAAGATAACCCGCAGGCGCAAAAGGTTGAGCTCCAGCGTCATGCCCGAAAGCACACCACTGACGTAGCGGTCACGCACATAGGTGTTGCGGTCATCGGTCGTCATGGAGGCAAGACGAACAAAACCATCCACCCCACGGCCGATAATTTCGGTCATGGGGGGGGCGGCGCGCTGCTGGGCCAGCCTGCGCAGGCGGCGCAGAATGTTCACGCGCAGGTCCCAGCGCAGGCCATCGGGGTCAAACGGCAGGAACAGCCGGTACATCCACATGGAAAACACCATGGCCAGGAACAGTGGCAGGGCGGTGTTGAAATACAGGAGCTCGTCCATGCGGCCCTGGTTCATCGGGCCGATGAGAATAGGCAGGAACAGGTTGTACGCAACGGCGGCCAGTATGAGCGGTGGCCAGGCAAACGCCAGCCCCCCCACCAGCATGGGCACGGCCAGGCAGAGGGCCAGCGTTTCATAGGTGGTGGGCTGGGCTATGACCCACAGGTCAAACAGCCCGCTCATGCCCACCACAAAAATCGTCCCGTGCAAAAACGCCTGCGTGGCCAGGGCAGGCTGCTCCAGCGTGGAGAACAGGGCACAGACAATGGAGACAAACATCATGAATGTCAGCCCGTCCGGCCAGCCCGTTGTAATCCAGATAAGGCCCGAGCCAAAAATGGTCACCGATGCGCGCAGACTGTTGCTGAAGGCCATGCGCCAGTCCCGGTAACTCCGCATGGGGTAGCGAAAATGGTCATGCAGGACGGGGTTGCGGCTCATTTCAAACTGTTCAATGGCCTGTTGCAGCTCGTCCAGAATGGCGCCAAGCTTGTGCAGCAACTGCCCCTCGCGCGACAGGCTTCTCTCCTGCGCCGCCTCAATGGGGGGGTGTGTTGCCGCGATCATTTCCTGTTCCAGGCAGGTCGCCGCAAGCTGGGTGCAGGTCGCGCGCAGGGCAATCAGATCACGCAGTACCGGGGCCACGGGCAGGTCATCGGAGAGGCGCTGGGGAATGGTCTGTAAAAAATCGGCCACCTGCCCCGCAACCAGCCTGTAATCCTTGCCCTGGCTTTCGGGCATGGACAGCAGGGCTCCCAGGTCCAGCCCACGCGACATCAGCACCGCAATGGCGGCAAGGGCCGCACGGGCGTGGTCGCCCTCGTGCTGGTGCTCGCCCATTTCCACCTCGGCGAACTCCACCTGGTCGCTCAGGCCGACAATGGTTGTGAACACGCCGGGGGAGTTGGCCACCGCGCGCCGATCCCCCCCCAAAAGGCGCACAAGGGCCGGTACCGCGCCATCGAGGGCCTGCACAAAGTTGGTGGCGAGCCGGTTCCTGGCCCGCAGGCCCAGCCGGTACTGGAACAGGGAGGAAATAGTGGTTTCCACCACAATGCCCAGCGTAATATACGTGGCGCGCGCCATGGCGATATGGAAGATCTGGTCCGGGGCCGCCGCCCCATCCAGCGCGATAATGGCGTAGGTAAACCCTGACGCCCGCATGCCATGAATACGGTAATTGGTCATGGTGGCGGGGCCGGGCAGCAGGGTGCCGACAAAGCAGAACCCGCCAATACCCACCGCAAGCCAGAAAATATACAGCAATGGGGACTGTGGCATGCTGCCAACCAGCACCAGGGCGCAGATTGTGCCCACCACCATGCCAAACATATGCCACCGCGCCTTGGCGATGGATTTGCCGCGCGTGCCCTGTGCGACCATCCACACGGTCAGGGCCGCCCATTGCGGGCTGCCCAGTTCCCACCAAAGGGCAATGCCAAGAGCGATGAGGGAGGACAGGGTCGTGCGGAGCGCGTAACCAAAGGACAGAAGGTTAGGGGCAAACAGCCAGCGCAGCCTGCTCAGGTCACGCGAGGGACCGCCCCCTTCCAGCGCCTGACGGACAATGGTTCTAAAGGCCTGACAGAACTGGCCAAACGAAAACGCCGCAGCCTTCATGCCGCGTTCTGCCGGTCAGGACTGATCAGAAATACTGCCATCTGCCTTCTTCTTACCCCAAAGAAGCCCAAAAGCGTATTCACACCTCGTATGCCCTGTCCTGCACCCAGCGTTACGCACAGGACATGGCACGGGAGAAAAGCTTTTTTCGCTTTTAGTCTTCGTAGGACAGCAGACTTGTCACGGTCGTGTCCAGTTTGTCACGCCCGCCAAGGCCTGTCAGTTCAACCAGAACGGATGCGCCAACCACCTCGGCCCCGGCCTTGCGCAGCAATGCAATGGAGGCCGCAAGCGTGCCACCGGTTGCCAGCAGGTCATCCATAACCACAACGCGCTGGCCGGGCCTGACGGCATCGGCCTGAATTTCCAGCGTATCGGAGCCATATTCCAGGTCGTAGGTGTGCGCAATTGTCTTGCCCGGCAGCTTACCACTCTTGCGCAGCATCAGCATGCCACAGCCCATCCGGTCCGCAATGGGGGCGGCGGTCAAAAACCCGCGCGATTCCACCGCAGCCAGCAGGTCTGGCCGCAGGGGAGCGATCTGGCGGGAGAGCCGACCCATGGCGATCTGCCAGGCATCAGGGTTTTGCATCAGGGTTGAAATATCGTAAAATAAAATACCCGGTTTGGGAAAATCGGGAATGTGCCGGATGTAATCCTTAAGGTCGATATCCTGACGTCCGGTCATGATGTTTGACAATCCTTCATCCATGCGCCCAACGCTGTGGAAGCGCGTTTTCCATCCTGCCTTATTCCCATAGGTCAAGTACCGCTGGCGAACAGTTCTGTGGCAACCGGCCCCGCTCTATCCCGCGCCGGGGCGTTCCGCAAGGGAAGATCTGGTTAATCAGACCCCCGTCCGCGCCCCCAGTGCCGCGGTCACCGCCTCCATCAATCCATCGCGGCGGAAAGGCTTGGCCAGCAGGCGCACATTGGGAACACTCCCCTCCGGCGGGGGAGAATCGGCCGTAAGATCGCCCGACATGTACACCACCGCCAAAGCGGGGTACCGCTCGACCAGCACGCGGGAGAGGGTCACCCCATCCAGCGGACCGGGGAGCTGGATGTCGGTCACCAGCAGGTCCAGTTCCCCGTCAACCCCCGCGGCCGTGTCAAACGCCTGTTCGCCGTCTCCTGCCTCGAGCACCTTGTGGCCCGCCATGCCCAGAATGGTCACGACAATATCGCGGATGGCGGCGTCATCCTCCACCACCAGCACCTGCAGGCTGCGCGCCTGCGCGGGCGGGTTCGCGGGCTTGGCCAGGGCAGGCACGATCGCCGCCATGGGCTCCTCCCCTCCTGCGTTGACCATGACCGCGCGCGGCAACCACAACGAAACCTCGGTGCCACTGCCACGCCCCGTCGCCACCACAACCCGGCCACTCACCTGCTGGGAAAACGCCAGAACCATGGCCATGCCAAGGCCCGTCCCGGCCCCTTCCCGCTTGGTGGTGAAAAACGGCTCGAACAGGCGGTCCATGACCTCACGCGTCATGCCAAAACCGCTGTCCACCACATCCAGCCTGATCCAGTCGCCCGCGGGCAGGGGGGAGGGGTCGGACACAACACGAAGACTGCGCCCCTCCTCCACCGGCAGGCTCATCAGGTCGGCATTGACGGAGAACGTGACATTCCGTGCCGTAATCCGCAGCCGCCCGCCCGAAGGCATGGCGTCACGCGCATTGATGGCCAGGTTGAGCACGGCACTTTCCAGCTGGGCCGGGTCCGCGCGCACGGGCCATACATCGGCCACAACGCCACATTCCACCACAATGCGCGGGCCGATCACACGCCCCAGCAGCCCCCCCAGAAAGGCGAACAGGTCGGACAGGCGCAACGAATCGGGTGCGCCGCGCTGCCTGCGCATGAAGGAAAGAAGCTGCCCCGTAAGCGCTTCGGAGCGATGGCCCGCATGGGTGGCGGCAGACAGATATTCCTGCCTTTGCTCGACCTGTTCGGGCTGGTCATATTCCGCCGCGAGTTCGAGGTTCCCCAGAATAACCGTGAGCAGGTTTTTGAAGTCATGCGCAATGCCCGCGGTCAACTGGCCAAGGGCACGCAGTTTCTGCGCCTCGCCCAGAGCGCGCTCACTGCGCAGGCGCATGGTAATGTCGGCCGCGGTCAGCACAAAACCGCGCCGCTCGGCCGCGCCATCGGGGGCAAAGAACAGCGTGCGGCACAGTTCCAGGTCAGCCCCATTGGCGCCTTTACATTCCGCCACGACCGGGGGGGCCAGCTCCCCCTTGGACAGGCTGCTCTCAATATGTTCGAACGGCTCCAAAAGGGGCACACCATCCACGACCAGCATGCCGCTCAGGGCATTGTAGGACAGGCCTGTACGCAAAAAATCCTTGCCCAGCCCAAGAACGGTTGCAAGCTGCTCGTTCCAGTGCCACAGGCACCCGTCCGCGCCAAACACCGCAACACCCAGGCTCAGGCTGTCCAGGGTGGCGCGCAACCGCAACGCCAGATCCCGCGAGGAAGCCTCGGCCCGCGCCGCGGCGAGCGAGGAACGGTCAAGCACCCAGCCTGCGGAAATCATGCTGAGCACGCCAGTCAGGATCCCCAGGAGCGCCAGCCTGCGCTGCCAGCTTGTATTGCGCAGCATGTTGGCAACGCGGTCCGCCTGATCGAGCGTGCTGGCGCGGCTTAGAACCGAAAGGTTCTGGTCCAGTGCCGCCAGAAGGGTCGCGCCATCATGTGGCATGGCGTCGGCTGTTCTGGGCCACGCGCTGATGGCCTGGAGCTGTTTTTCCACAACGCCCAGCACATCCTTGCGGCTCCCGCCCTCGCGCAGTTGCACGGAGCGGAATCCGTCAAACCCGGCATGGGCGTCGGACAGTTGGGTAATGGCCTGAATATAACATTCGGCATCGACCGGGTTATGCTCGGCCTCAAAGGCATAGTGGCATATGCGGGCGTTACTGGTGGCATGGTGCACACCACGCAGGTAAATGCCCGCCGCCGTGCTCTGGCGGTCCATGTTGCCATGGCGGGCCATGTCGTTCCCTAGTTCAATACCAATGCCACCAAAGGTCACAATCAGCACACCAGCCCCGATAAGAGCCAGAATATGAGCCCGTCTTGCTGGATGCCGTAGCATGTCAGGCATGCCCCCCATTTTTGTGTCCGCCACGCCTCGTGGGCATGGCAGCTTGATCATGGCCGGGCAAGGCATGGCTGCCCATGCAGGATCAGGCCCCTCCGCGCGCCACGGGACGAAACAGATGCGTACACAGCATCATAAGCGCACCAAAGCACATACATCCAGCCATTGGTAACGAAGATGTGGCCGCAAACAACCCGACAACCACCCCGGCCAAGGCACCCAGCACATACTGCAACGTGCCTGCAAGCGCTGACGCGGCCCCCGCCTGGGAGGGATGGTCGGCCAGGGCCATCATCATCGCATTGGGAAAAATAATGCCCGTGGGGGCCAGGGCCAGCACCATGGCGCCAATAACCAGCCAGACCTCGTACGCCCTGTAGGCAGGGGGTGCGTACCATCCGCCCCACAGGCTTACCCCCACCATGAGCACCGTCCCCAGCACCGACATGGCCACCGCGCCATGCAGCAGGCGGGCCGGGTCCACCCGCCCGACCAGCAGGCCGTTGACCTGGGACGCCCCGATCATGAAGACCGACATGACCCCGAACAACATGGAAAACCGCAGGGGCGAAAAATGGAAAAGCTGCACAAACACAAACGGGGCCGCCGTAAGGTAGCTGAAGGACATGAAGGTCGAAAACGCCGTGATCATGGCATAAACACTATAGCCCCGGTCCCCCAACAGGCCCACGTAACGGGTGAGCAGCGTCATGGGGGAAAGGGTCTGACGCTTCTGGTAAGGCAGTGTTTCGGGCAGGACCCACAGCACAAGGGCCACGCACACCACGCCATAAACCGCCGATGCCCAGAAAATAATCCGCCACGAAACAAACTCCACCACCAGACCACCCAGCATGGGGGCCAGAATGGGCACCACCCCCATGACCATGATCAGGCGGGACATCATGCGCGCCCCCGCCGCCCGGTCGGACACCACATCACGCACACACGCCGTTGGCACCACCAGACTGGCCGAAGCCCCGATGGACGCGACAAAGCGGGCTATGGAAAATGTTGTGACATCGGGCGCGAACGCACACACGGCAGAGGCCACGGCATACAGCGCATTGCCCACCAGCATGGGCCTGCGCCGGCCATACCTGTCCGCCAGCGGTCCCACGCTCAACTGCCCTATGGCCAGGCCCACAAACCAGATGGCCAGCGTAAACTGCACATTGCCCGCGCTGGTATGGAAGCTCTGCTCCATGGCCGGGAAGGCAGGCAGGTAAATATCTGTCGAAATGGGGCCAACGGCTGTTAAAAACCCGAGCAGAAGAGACAGCCAGCCCGGCACCCCATTGGCAAAAACCGGCCGCACCGCCTTGCCTGCCTCTGCTGGCCGCGCAAGGGAGGAAGAAGTCATGCCCGGCCCTCCGGGCATGACGTGTAAGGTAAATGCCGCAAATGGATCATCCCACTGTGGAAAAACTATTGGGGAGCATCTCCGGTATCGGGGCGGGCCCCATAAGGCCCGCGCGCCACGGCAATACGGGCATGCCGCCACAGCCAGACCCCCAACGCGGCGGAA
>CALCDN010000121.1 GCA_937900755.1 uncultured Acetobacter sp.
AAATAAGATAATGTTTTTATAACAATAATTCCAAAAAAAGGTATATTGATAGTCTGTTTATTTCGGAATCGTTTCATGATGTAATTTGGAGGCGATGTCGGGAGCTCACGTGATCGGTTGAGCAATAATGCAGTTGCGGGAACAATGACATGACGCTACGGAAAGAAAGCAAGGGCATTATGTCTGGCACAACGGGCATAACAGAGACGAGTGCGGCAGTCGCTCTGTCCGGGCTTTACGAAATATCCCGGATCCTGTGTTCGCCCATAGAGCTTGGCGTCATGCTTGTTCAGGTGTTTGCAACGCTTGAAAATTTTCTTGATATGAACGCGTGTGTTTGCGTGCTGCTCGGTGATGGCGACCGGGTTGAGCGGATTGTGGGCTCGCATGGGGACCCGGTGATTTCGCGCGATTATTTCATGTCTCTGCCAGAACGTGTTCTGGGCCATATTGTTACGCACAAAGCGCCGCTGGTCATTCCCGACATTACAGAGGACCAAACAATAGGTTTCCGGTCCAAACCGGCATGGGCGGTCAATCCGAAACAGGTCGGGTTGATTGGAGTACCCATTCCCGGACGCGACGGCATTATTGGAATCCTTGTTGTGGACTGCAAGGCTTTTTCGCCGGATTCGCCTGTTGTCGCGCTCAATACGCGCCTGCTGGCCATGGTGGGGAATCTGATCGGGCAGACCGTTCGCCTGCACAGGCTTGTAGAGCGTGACCGCGAAAGACTTATGGGGGATTTGGACCGCCGGACAGAGGTGGCCAAGTTGAGTGCGCCCGCGGAATCAGAAATGACGGATACTCGTATTGTGGGAGAAAGCCCCGCCATTACGGCCGTTATGGAAAAAATCCGTATTGTGGCGCGCAGTAATGCAACCGTTCTTTTGCGTGGGGAATCTGGCACGGGCAAGGAGGTTTTTGCCCGTGCGCTGCATCAGTTTTCGCCGCGTTCCAAAGCGCCCTTCATCAAGCTGAATTGCGCGGCCTTGCCGGAAACCGTGCTTGAGTCCGAACTGTTCGGGCATGAAAAAGGGGCGTTTACCGGGGCAGTAACCGCGCGCAAGGGGCGTTTTGAACTTGCGGATAGCGGCACATTGTTCCTTGATGAAATTGGAGAGATCTCGGCATCTTTCCAGGCCAAGCTTTTGCGCGTCCTGCAGGAGGGCGAATTTGAACGGGTTGGTGGCACACGCACCCTCAAGGTGAATGTGCGGATTGTGGCCGCCACGAACCGGGACCTCGAAGATGCTGTAACAAAAGGCAAGTTTCGTGCGGACCTTTATTACCGTTTAAGCGTCATTCCAGTTTTTCTGCCATCCCTGCGGGAACGGCCGACGGATATTCCCCTGCTCGCGCAGGAATTTCTCGATCGGTTCAATCACGAGAACGGAACAGAGTTGCAGATCGACCCGAATGGCCTTTCGGTTTTGAGTGGCTGCTATTTTCCGGGCAATGTGCGCGAACTGGAAAACTGCATCCGGCGCACGGCCACCCTTTCACGCGGGAGCGTCATCGGTGAGAACGATTTTGCCTGCCATAGTGAAGGCTGTCTTTCTTCCGTTCTGTGGCAGGTTGGTGGTGCGGAGAACGCATTGCCCTGCCCCCCCAAAGAACCTCTCCTGCTTTCCTTGAAAGAGGCACCGCCTCCGGCAGTCGATATGACTGTGTCCGCACGCTCGGAAAAGGAAATTCTGGAAGACGCCATGGAAAAAGCGGGCTGGGTCCAGGCCAAGGCCGCACGAATTCTGGGGCTGACGCCGCGCCAGGTGGGTTATGCCTTGCGCAAGAATGGAATCCCGATCAAGAAATTCTAGCCTGAGAGTCCAACAGCTTACATTTTTGTCCCTGTGCGCCCTGTGCCCCGGCAATGGCCGGAGCCAGCGCTGGGCTCCACATTTGTCGGTGGGCTTTCAGCCTGAGGGCATGTTGCCTTTTACCTGACTTCGGCTGCGTTCGCCGAGCAACCTTTTTGCAGCTGACAAGAGGTTTGGCACGAAATTTGCGTCCTTTTCAAATGACCAACGAAGGGGAGAAGGGCAGATGGCCGGGCAGTTGATCGGCCTGCAGGATTTTGCAGGCAGTGGGGCGGAGACCATGCGTGAAGCGCTCTCAGGCGGGTGCTCGTCGTCCCAATGTGGGAGTTCCGACAAACCGGATTCCATGCCTGAAGAGGTATGGGCGAAAATAAAAGATCATCCGTGTTATTCGGAAGAAGCGCATCATTATTTTGCACGCATGCATGTGGCTGTAGCGCCTGCTTGCAACATTCAGTGCAATTACTGTAACCGGAAATATGACTGCGCGAATGAAAGCCGTCCTGGCGTTGTTTCGGAAAAGCTGACACCAGATCAGGCACAACGGAAAGTTATTACCGTTGCCAATGAAGTGCCCCAGCTCTCCGTTCTCGGAATCGCAGGACCGGGTGATGCCTGTTACGACTGGAAAAAAACGAGCGAGACATTCCGCCTGATCTCGGCCGATATTCCTGATATCAAGCTATGTCTTTCCACCAATGGGCTGGCTTTGCCTGACCATGTGGATGAAATCGCGAACATGAACATCGATCATGTCACGATTACCATCAACATGGTTGATCCTGAAATTGGTGTGAAAATCTACCCCTGGATTTTCTACAAAAACCGGCGGTGGACCGGGCTGGATGCCTCGAAAATCCTGCATGAGCGCCAGATGCTGGGCCTTGAGATGCTGACCCAGCGGGGAATTCTCACCAAAATCAATTCGGTGATGATCCCTGGTGTGAACGATGAGCACCTGATGGAGGTCAACCGGGTTGTTAAGGAAAAAGGCGCCTTTTTGCATAATATCATGCCGCTTATTTCCGACCCCGCACATGGCACCCATTACGGGTTGACCGGGCAGCGTGGCCCAACGCCGGCTGAACTCAAGGCCCTTCAGGACCAGTTGGAGGATGGCGCCAAGCTCATGCGGCATTGTCGCCAGTGCCGGGCGGTTGCGGTGGGGGTTTTTGGCGTGGATCGTGGTCAGGAGTTTACTC
>CALCDN010000122.1 GCA_937900755.1 uncultured Acetobacter sp.
GATGTGTATAAGAGACAGGGTTGATGATCGCATCCGAAATGGGGGCAACACTGGGCTGGGCCGTAAGGGCCGAGGCATGGGTGGTCTGGGCCCGTGCCGCGCCAAAGGGTACGTGCATGGCCGAGGCCAGGGCAAGTGCCGCCGCGGTGGTGGTGCGGGTGTTAAAGGGGCCGGGCGCGCGGTGGCGCATGCTGTGGTGCCGGGGGCGGTGTATTTTTGGCATTGTTATTCCGCTTCCTCTCGCTCTTGCTGGCGGGAGTTGTCCTGTGCGTACAAAGTGCTTGTGGGGGGGAGGTGCCCCCTGTGCCTGGTGTTCAGAGCGCTGCGGCGGTCCGGGCAACAGGCAGGACATAAACCCGGTACCCCTGTGCCAGAGGCAGGGCGGCATAGGGCTGGAGGCGGATATTCCGCAAAGCAGGAAGTGCGACCATGGGACAGACCGTTATTGTTTTTGTTGTTGTCGGTTTGCCATCAGGAGCATGAAGGGAAATACCCGGTCAAGGGGGTTTTGGTAATATTATTACCCAAAACGGCTAAAAATGGGTATTTTAGGAAAAACGGACTGCAAATTTTTGTTATAACGATAAATTTGCAACATACGCGCGGCAGCTATGCATCCCGCGCGATGTCCTGCCAGCCACATAGGTGCGCGCCCGCATGCTCCAGCCCCTTGCGAAAGCCTGCCGAGCAGAGCGCATGGAATTCCGCCTCGTGCTCATAGGTGGGCATCAGCTCCTCCAGCATGGCGTTCTTGTGGGTGGCAGGGTGGAAATAGATTTCGGACACGCCATCAGGCAGGTGGGCGGCAAGGGCTGCCATGCGCTCGGTGGTCATGTGCCCGCTCCAGGCCAGCCCAAAGCACCAGTCGTTGGTGGCCATGCCCGCCGCATGGGCCTGATGGCGCAGCAGCGCGGTCCAGCGGCGCAGGGCGGCGTCTCCCAGCGTGTCGGTGTAGGTTCCGGCGGCGTACAGGGGCTTGGGGGGTTCCAGCGGCACGCGCACGGCATTGAGCCCGTAGCCCTTGCCAATGCCGATCATCATTTTGCCCACGGTGGGGTGCAGGTGCATGTGCTTGTGGGCGTTGGCGTGGTCCAGCGCCAGCCCCGTGCGGCTGAAGGCCTCGAACTGGGCGGTAATTTCCGCCTCCAGTTCCCGCCGTCCTTCGGGGTGAAAAAAATAGTCCACCCCAAGCCCAAGCTGGGAGGAGGAGAACCAGCCATTGTCGCGCGTTATCAGCGGCAGGCGGGTATGGGGCAGAACCGATGGTCCTTCAATAACCACCAGGTGCAGGCCAACGTTAAGGGAGGGCAGGCGTCTGGCCCGTTCCACCGCATCCTGTGCGGCAGGGCCGGAGACCATAAGGCTGGCGGTCGAGAGCACGCCGTTCACGTGGGCCTGTTCAATGGCCTCGTTCACTTCAACCGACATGCCGAAATCATCGGCGGAAATAATGGCGCGTTTCATGGTTCTGGCAGCCTTTTGTAACCTTATGCCCGTGTCTAACACCGGCGGGTATGGGCTGTCATGGCTGTTCTGGGTGGGGGACTTATGCGCAACCCCCACCCAGTGCCGTAAGTTATGCCAGGTCAGGCGGCCTTGCGGCCTTTAAGGAACTGGAAGAACTCCACACCTTCGCGCAGGCGGCGCTTCATCATCTGGGGTGAACGCACCATTTCCCCAACGATGGAGGCAATCTTGGGCGCGCGGAAGTAGAACTTCTTGTAGAATTCTTCCACGCTGTTGAAGATTTCGGTGTGGGAAAGGTGCGGGTAGTGCAGCGGTGCAATCTGCACGCCGTTGTCGTCGAGCAGTTCAGCGTTGCTTTCGTCCAGCCAGCCGTTTTCCGTGGCTTCCTTGAAAAGGGCCGTGCCAGGGTAGGGTGCGGCAAGGGATACCTGCAACGTGTGCGGATTGATTTCCTTTGCGAAGCGGATGGTTTCCTGGATGGTTTCCTTCGTTTCGCCCGGCAGGCCCAGAATGAAGGTGCCGTGGATTTTAATCCCCAGTTCGTGGCAGTTCTTGGTGAACTCGCGCGCCACTTCAACCCGCATGCCTTTTTTGATGTTGTGCAGGATCTGCTGGTTGCCACTTTCGTAACCCACCAGCAGCAGGCGCAGGCCGTTGTCACGCAGGACTTTCAGCGTGTCATAGGGCACGTTGGCCTTGGCGTTGCACGACCAGGTAACACCCAGCTTGCCCAGTTCGCGGGCAATGGCTTCGGCACGGGGCAGGTCGTCGGTAAAGGTGTCATCATCAAAGAAGAACTCTTTTACCTGCGGGAAGTACTGCATGGCCAGGCGGATTTCGGCCGCCACATGCTGCGGGCTGCGGGTGCGGTAGCGGTGGCCACCCACGGTCTGCGGCCACAGGCAGAACGTGCAGCGCGATTTGCAGCCACGACCCGTGTAGATGGAAAGGTACGGGTGCATCAGGTAGCCGATGAAGTAGTCTTCAATCTTCAGGTCGCGTTTGTACACTTCGGTCACGAAGGGCAGGGCGTCCATGTCCTCGATCATGGCGCGGTCGCGGTTGGTAATGATCTCACCATCCGCGTTGCGCCACGTAATGCCGTCCACGTCCTTGAGTGGCATGCCGTCGGCAATGTCCTTGATCGTGTAATCAAATTCATTGCGGGCGACAAAGTCGATGGGCGCACCCTTGAGCAGGCTTTCATCGGGCTGGACGGCCACCTTGGCGCCAACCATGCCAATCATCAGCTTCGGGTTTACGTCCTTGAGCATCTGGGCCACCTGCACGTCCTTGGCAAAGGACGGGGTGGAGGTGTGCAGGATGACCAGGTCGCGGTTTTTCACGTCTTCAAGAATGGGCTCCATGCCCATGTTGGCCGGCGGCGCGTCAATCAGGCGGCTGCCTTCGACCAGAGCGGCAGGTTGGGCCAGCCATGTCGGATACCAGAAGGATTTGATTTCGCGGCGTGCCTGATAGCGCGAGCCAGCGCCGCCATCAAAACCATCAAAAGTTGGCGGCTGGAGAAAAAGGGTTCTCATCGTCATCGGTTTCTATCCTGACAAGGGCTTAGAACGGTAGGGTCCAACGGTAAGCTCCGGCATGAATGCTGGTTCAAGGACTTCCGTGTCTGTTTTGGTTTAGGCAATTACTCTGGCGCATATGGAGAAGGCAAGCTTTTGCATGCGTTTGCTATGGGCCGGGGGAGAGGCCGCGCACGGTCGTGGGGGCTG
>CALCDN010000123.1 GCA_937900755.1 uncultured Acetobacter sp.
GGGCGTGACACAGATGGGTATCGTCGGGCAGGAACAGTTCGTCGACCAGTAAGGGGTTGTCCTTGCTGGCTCCAGATAAAAACGGGTCTGCCTGAGGGCAGGCCCGTTTTTTTATGCCTGCTTTCTGGCGGGCCAACTGGCAGCCCGGTCGGAACGGGGCATTTTGCCAGAAATCATGAAAACAACATCCTGGCGGAAATGCTCACGGTATATGTATGGGGTGCGGGAACCTGTGGCCCTGCCTGACGTATGGCAAGAACAGGGCAGGGTTGCATAAGGAGAGCGGAACATCATGCGCAAGATGGGGGGAGTGCTGGTGGCGGCTGTGTTGCTGGGGGGGCACGCGGGGTGTGCCCAGGCTTACCAGCGCACCGTTCATTTTCATGCGCAGGGTGAGGAGGCAACTGTTGCAGCCACGGGCGCGGGGGACGAGCGCGTGCAGTACCGGGTGCCAGCAAGGGTTGGGCAGTTTTTGCTTGTCGGGGGACATGCACAGAGTGCGCGCGTCAGCTTCTGGGTCCGCGATCCCGGTGGGGCGGAGGTCTATAACAGTACGGTCCAGAACGCGGCCTATGTTGGCAGGCCCGAGCAGGATGGGATGTATGTGGTTGGGGTGTTCTTGCGCCGGGTTGACGCCGCGCGCGGACATGCCGCTTTTTTTCGTCTGCGGTTTTCGCGCAAGGCCCTGCCGGAGGGCTAGGGGCGGGGTTGCACAAAGCGTATGGCATGGGCTGGGCCGTGGGCACGTATCTGTCTGGTGCAGGGCAACCGTGCTGCCCGCCATGCTTGGCGGACAAGGGTGTTGGAGTATGTTACAGCGCAGGCAGAAAAGCCTGCCTGCGCCTGTTTGCGCGGCGTAACAACAAGAAGAGACACCATGAGAAAACCCGAAACCATTGCCAAGTCCCTTATTGCGCGGATTAACGTGACCGTTGCAGTAAAAATGACCATGCTGTTTGGCAGCATCTGGTGTGTTTACGCGTTTTTTGTTTTCTCCTTGGTGCCTGTGATTGTGCCGCAATGGCAGAATACGTTGCTCTATATCAGCAACTGTATCCAGTTGGTGGCGCTGCCTGCCCTTATGGTGGGCAGTGCGGTGCTGAGCCAGGGAGCGGACCAGCGCGCATCGGAAGACCATACCGCCTTGCTGGAAATTCTGTCCGATGTCCGTGAGGAACTGGCTGATCTTAAAGATAAAACCGCTGGTATTGCGCGGGATACAACAGAGGTTCTGCAACGCCCCGCGGTTACGGATGTCTCCATTTCCGACCAGACCATCGTGCTGGGTGATAAATCCGACGAAAGCGAAAGCTGAGCGCTGCGCGGGTCAGGAAAAAATAATGGTGCGGTGCCCGTTCAGCATCACCCGGTGTTCGGTATGGAGTTTGACCGCCCGGGCGAGCACCTGCGATTCCACCCCTCGCCCCGTGGCAATATAGTCATCGGGTGAAAGGTTATGGCTGACGCGGGCCGTCTCCTGCTCAATAATCGGGCCTTCGTCCAGGTCGGCGGTCACATAATGCGCGGTTGCCCCGATCAGCTTGACGCCACGGGCATAGGCCTGGTGGTATGGGCGCGCCCCTTTGAAGGAAGGCAGGAAAGAGTGGTGGATGTTAATGATTCTCCCACTGAATTGCGTGCTCAGGCTATCGGAGAGAACCTGCATGTAGCGGGCGAGGACAATCAGGTCCGCCTGTGTGGTGTGTACTAGTTCTCGTAGCCTGTCTTCCTGCCCTGTTTTGTTCTGCGCGTTGACCGGCCAGTAGTAATAGGGCACCCCGGCCTGGCGTGCCGTGGCCTCGCTGTCCGGGTGATTGGAGACAATGGCCACGATTTCGGCCCGCAGCCAACCCACACGCACCTGATACAGCAGGTTGAGCAGGGCATGGTCAAAGCGGGAGACCATGATAATCATGCGTGGCAGCCTGGCTGCGTCATGGAGGCGCATGTTCATGCCAAACCGTTGGGCTACCGGGGCCAGGCAGGTTTTTATGTCGGCCATGCAGGTGGTCGCGGGGGTAAAAAAGGCCAGCCGCATGAACAACTGCCCCGTGCTGCGGTCACTGAACTGGTGGGTCTCTGTAATATCGGCCCCCTGTTGCGCCAGCACCGTGGTAACACCGGCAACAATGCCTGCCTGGTCCGGGCAGGAAAAAGTAAGAATGAACTGCATGGGGCCTGGTTTGCTCCTCGGGCCAGAAGTGGGTGCGCTGTAGTGTGCCAGCCGTCAGGGCCTGCGCGCAATCGGGGGG
>CALCDN010000124.1 GCA_937900755.1 uncultured Acetobacter sp.
ACTGGTTGCCCTGTGGCAAAAACCCGAGGACGCGGCCGTGGCCTCTGCCTTGGCGGCGGACCTGTATGGACTGGAAATCCTGCAACGCAACGTGGAAGACGCCTCCCACAACACCACGCGTTTTTACATTACCGCACGTACGCCCCAAGCCCCCGCGCCACAAACACCCCATGTCATGACCACGCTGCTCTTCAGTGTGCAAAACAGCCCCGGCGCACTCTATAAAGTGCTTGGAGGGTTCGCCACTAACGGCGTCAACATGACCCGGCTGGAAAGCTACATGTCGGGCGAAACATTTGCCGCCACACGGTTTTTGATGGATGTAGAAGGCCACCCTGGCGATTCCCATCTGGGCAAGGCCTTGGCGGAACTTGAATTCTTTTCCAAAAACGCCACAATTCTAGGTGTCTATCAACAATCGCCCTTCCGGCGCCACGCCCCCGCCCAAGGGCAGGACACACCCCGCTCGACTCCCGCAGATGCCATTCCAGGATAAGTGACTGCCCCATGCCTCATACATTCTTCTCCGGCTCCATTACTGCACTCATCACCCCCATGAACCGGGACGGCAGCCTGGATTTTGTCTCGTTTGAAAAACTGGTGGACTGGCAGATCAAGGAAGGGACGGCAGGGCTGTGCGCCGTGGGCACAACGGGGGAGAGCCCCACGCTGTCCCATACCGAGCACCATGCTGTTGTGGAGCGCACCATAAAAATAGCCAATGGTCGCGTACCGGTTATTGCGGGTGCTGGCTCCAACAGCACATCAGAGGCGGTCGACCTTGCCCGCCACGCCGAGCAGGCCGGAGCAGCCGCAGCCCTTGTGGTCGCCCCCTATTACAACAAGCCCACGCAGGAGGGGCTGTACCGGCACTTCATGGCTGTGGCGGACGCCGTCTCCATTCCGGTTATTCTCTACAACATTCCCGGGCGCTCCATTATCGACATCAGCGTGGAAACAACGGCACGTCTGGCAAAACACGGGAATATTCTTGGGGTGAAGGATGCAACGGCAAACCTGTTCCGCCCCCTTCAGGTCCGGCGGGCAGTGGACAAGCCCTTTAACCAGCTTTCTGGTGAAGATGGTACCGCCGTGGCTTTTCTGGCCGCGGGAGGGGACGGCTGCATCAGCGTGACCTCCAATATCGCACCCGCCCTGTGCGCTGCCGTACAGGCCGCATGGAAAGCCGGCCAGACACAGGAGGCCATAACCATTCAGGACCGCCTGACCCCACTACACGATACGTTGTTCTGCGAGAGCAATCCCGCACCTGCCAAATATGCGGCAAGCCTGCTGGGCCTCGCGGGGGAAACCTGCCGTCTGCCACTCGCCCCGCTGGGGGATGACTCACGCCACAAAGTGCGACAAGCGCTGGTGGATGTTGGGCTGCTAGGCTGACCATGTCTGCAAAATCGAGCAAAAGCACCATGATCTCTCACGGCATGGTCGCGCAAAACCGCAAGGCGCGCTTCAACTATGCCATAAAGGAAACCATTGAAGCCGGGCTTGTGCTCAAAGGCCCGGAAGTCAAAAGCCTGCGCATGGGCCGTGCCACCATTGGCGAGGCCTTTGCAGGCGAGCGCAATGGTGAACTCTGGCTGTTCAACAGTTATATTCCCGAATATCAGGGCGGGGTTCTGTCCCGTTTTGATTCACGCGCACCGCGCAAACTGCTCATGCACCGCAAACAGGCCCAGAAATTCATGGGGGCCATTGCAAAGCAAGGGGCGACTCTTGTGCCGCTGGACATCCACTTCAATGACCGGGGGCTGGCCAAGGTCACCCTTGGCCTGGGTGTTGGCAAAAAGAGTGTGGACAAACGGCAGACCGTAGCCGACCGGGACTGGCAGCGCGACAAGGCTCGCCTGATCCGTAACAAGGGCAAGGGAGACTACTGACCCCTTAGGCCTGCTAGCGCATATGGGGGCAAAAACACCCGCAGGGGTTGGCAACCAGCCACAAAAAAAGCCTCGGTCTGGACCGAGGCTTTTTTCATATGTACCGCTAAAAAGCAGTGCCTCAGGCAGAGGTCACTTCAGCAGCTTCAGGCCCTTTTTGACCCTGGACAACCTTGACGTTCACGCCCTGACCTTCATTCAGGCCAGGCAGACCGGAGCGTTCCAGTGCGGATGCGTGAATGAAGATGTCCTTGCCGCCGCCTTCAGGCGTGATGAAGCCGAAGCCCTTGACCGCGTTGTACCATTTGACGGTACCCCGTGTGTCTTCAGCATCGGACAGGTCAGGAGCAGGACGTGCGGCAGGGCGCGCGCCAAAGCCCGGACGGCCACCGGCGGGGCTACGCGGACGTTCCGGCTGAGCCGTGCTTTCATCAACAGAGATGACTTCGGCAACCTGGCGGCCCTTGGGGCCCTGACCGATACGCACCACCAGAGTGGCGCCGGGGTTTACACCCTGAACACCGGCCTGGGACAGCGCATTGGCGTGCAGGAACACGTCGCCTGATCCATCAGCGAGTTCAACAAAGCCGAAGCCTTTTTCGCCATTGAACCATTTGACGGCCGCACCCACTTCCGGGCCGGAAGCGATAACCTGCGGACCACCAGCGGGCCGACGCGGAGCAAACCCACCACGGTCACCACCGCCACCACCATAAGCGGGGCGTTCACCGAAAGAAGGCATCGACATATAATTGTCGTCATCAAATCCGCCGCGGCGAGGAGAACGGGGGCTGCGGTCGGTCCTGTTACTTCTCAACGGTCTTGATCCTGGAGTGCGGAGAAGGCGGAAGCTTCTCCGGATATTGAAAAACGGGCAAACTGCCAGAATGGGTTGACAGGTTTACGTGCTTTGAACAAAAAGCCCATCATTCCCCCTCCTGAATACTGCAAACATGCCCAACGCATGCGTAGCACAGTCATTACCGTGCCGCTACAGCAAAGCATGAAAACCGCGCCCGCTTCACGCACTTTTCTTTGTTTCACAAATTTGTGATGGCGCGCCTGGGAAAGCCCTCGCCAGACCAGCGC
>CALCDN010000125.1 GCA_937900755.1 uncultured Acetobacter sp.
GCGTGGGCTCGGAGATGTGTATAAGAGACAGGCTGGTCAACACAACCTCGCTCGGGATGGAAGGGGGGCCGGACCCGTTGTTCAGCCCTTCCCTGGCGCATGCGCCTGAGCATCTGGTCGTGGCGGATATTGTGTATGTTCCCCGCGTGACACCCCTGTTGGCCAGCGCCACCCAGCAGGGCCTGCGCACAGTGGAAGGCCTGGGCATGCTGCTGCACCAGGCCCGTCTGGGTTTCAGGGAATGGTTTGGCGTTGACCCGCAGGTGGACGAGGCAACGCAGGACTACGTTTTGAACAGTTTCTGATACGGTCCATCCCTTCAAATCAGGCAAGGTTCGCACATGAAGATACTGGGCCTGACCGGCGGCATGGGCATGGGCAAAAGCACGGTTGCCGCCATGTTGCGCCAGGCGGGCCTGCCGGTGTTTGACGCGGATGCCGTGGTCCATCACCTTCAGGCACCCGGTGGGGCGGCGCTGGCGCCAATTGCGCGCTTGGTGCCACAGGCCATAACGGAGGGGCGGCTGGACAGGGCGCTGCTCCGCCAGACCGTGCTGGCCCACCCGGCCGTGCTGAAAAAACTGGAAGCCATCATGCATCCGCTGGTGCGGCGCGCGCGCGCCAGGTTTTTGCAGCGGCACCGCAGGCAGGGGGCGCGCTGGGTCGTGCTGGATATTCCCTTGCTGTTTGAAACCGGGGCCAACCGGCTGTGCGGCAAGGTTGTGGTGGTGTCCGCCCCTGCGTGGGTGCAGCGCAGGCGTGTGGCGCTGCGGCGCAACATGCCCCAGACACAGGCCCGACGGCTGATTGCCTGCCAGATGCCAGATGCCAGCAGGGTGCAAAAGGCGGATATCGTGGTCCGCACGGGGCTGTCCATAAGGGAAACAGAGCGGCAGGTCCGCCGTCTGGTCGGGAGTTTGAAGGCGTGAAGCGATCCATCCTGTTTGATACGGAAACAACAGGCCTGGACCCTGCAACGGGGGATCGGGTCATTGAAATTGCAGCCCTTGAACTGGTGGGGGACCTGCCCACCGGCAAGGAATACCGCACCTTGCTGGACCCCGAACGCGACGTGCCCGAAGAGGCCAGCCGCGTACACGGCTTTACGCGCGCCGACCTTGAAGGGCAGCCTAAATTTGCCGAGGTGGTGGACGATTTTCTGGCGTTTGTGGGTGATGATGCGTTGATTGCACATAATGCCCGGTTTGACTTTGGCTTTTTAAACGCCGAACTCAGGCGTGTGGGCCGCAAACCGCTGGATATGGACCGCATGGTGGACACGCTGGACATGGCGCGCGAGCGTTTTCCCGGCATGCCCAACAGCCTGGATGCGCTGTGCCGCCGGTTTGGCGTGGACCTGTCCGCCCGCACAACACACAATGCGCTGCTAGACTGCAAGCTGCTGGCCGAAGTGTACGTGGAGCTTATGGGCGGGCGGCAGCACGGCCTTGGGCTTGTGGCGGATGGGGAGCAGGTGCCCGCCGTGGTGTATGATGGGCCAGTCGAGCGCGGGGTTGTGCGGGTTTGCCCCACCGCGAGCGAGTTGGCCGCACACACAGCTTTTGTGGAAAAGCTCAAAGACCCGATCTGGAACGCATGAGCCGCCCAGCCATTCGCGAAGGGGCCTGCAATAAGGCTATGCAGCAGCAAACGCCTATGCCATGTTTTGGTGGTCCCGAATACAAGGAGCATTTTTGATGCGCTCAGCATCCCGTCGTTTTCTTGCGGCTCTGGCCCTGTCCGGCGCATGGGTTCTGCCCGCCGGAGCAGAGACCGTTATGGGCACTGCCGTGGCGGAGGTCACCTTCAAGACCCGCTCGGCTGATCTGGGAGTGGGCTATACTTGGGGCAACGGTGTGCTGACCTATGGTGGGCATGAATACCCGTTTGAAGTGAGTGGCGCGTCAGCCGCCGCCGTTGGTTTTTCTTCGGGCAACAGCGTTGGCAAGGTTTACAACCTGCAACGCCTGGAAGACTTTGTGGGAACCTACTGGTCGCTTTCGGGCGAGACAACGGTTGGCAAGGGCGTGGCCGGGCATCTGATGGAAAATGATTCGGGTGTACGCATCCGCCTGGACGAAATACGCACAGGGGGCCGCTTTGCCGCATCCCCGTCCCGCCTGACCATCCGCTTTGCGCCCGCGGCTAAAAAGGCCGTGACCGACACCCCCGCCAAAAAGGACTGACCCCAAAAGGGGTGCGCGTTTTCCGTTACGCGTGAGCGGGTGGTTTTTGGCCTGCCGTGAGCAGGTGCACGGTTTTGTCCAGAACCGTGCGTTCCTCAAAAAGGGCCAGAGCCCGTGCCCGCCCGGCCGCCCCCATGGCGTTGCGCAGGGCAGGTTGGCTGGCCAGTTGGCGCAGGGCCTGGGTCAGGGGTTCAACACATGCGGGGGGGACTAGCAGGCCGGTCTGGCCATCCACAACCTGCTCGCGCGGGCCGCGAATATCCGTGGCCACTACGGGCAGGCCTGTCAGCATGGCCTCGATAATGGACATGGGCAGTCCCTCAAAATGGCTGGGCAGCGTAAAAATATCCGCAGCCGCCAGAAGGGCGGGAATATCCGTGCGGTAGCCAAGCCGCTTCAGCCGTGGGCCAAGAGCCCGGCCTGCTTGAGCCAGAGCCTCGTCCAGTGTGGCGCCGTGGTCGCTTGCAAGGCGTTCTCCCACAATCCACAGTTCCGCAGCGGGCACGTCCCGCATGGCGGCCAGCAGTTCGGGGTATCCCTTGTGGCGGACCAGGCGGGAGACAACAATAATCACAACAGTCTGATCAGCCGTGCCCAAAGCTGCGCGCACATGCTGGCGTGCCTGTGCATCGGGGCGGAAAATCCGGCTGTCCCGGCCATTGCCTATGGCAATGGGGTGGGGGTGAATATGCAGGCGCACAGCATCCGCCGCTTCCTCGTGCGAGACGGTCAGGTAAATATCCGTTATGGAGCCGCACCCCCATTCCAGCACCCTGGCCAGCAGGCGTTTTGCCTTGGAACTGGGCTGGTTGAATAAAAAACCGTGGCAGGTGTAGGCAATGCAGGGCACCCCGCAGAGCTTGGCCGCTACCCGCGCCAGAAAACCGCTGATGGGCATATGGGCATGAACCATGTCCGGTTTTTCCCGCCGTATCAGCCCTATGAGTGCGCATAGGGCGCGTATCTGGGCAATGGGGGAAAAGGAGCGGGCCAGCGGTGGGGTTTCAATACGAAAACCCTCAGCACGTGCCTCACCCAGCAAGGGGCCATCGGCGCAGACCCCGACAACCTCATGCCCGCCTGCGCGCAGGGCCCGCATGAGTGGCAGCAGAAAATGCGTGAGCGAAAAATCGATGTTTGTAACTTCGAGTATTTTCACAATACGGCTTATTCACTGATCAGGGACAAGGCCCAGTGGATTGGTCTGGGTGCGGGGTGCCCAATCAGGGCGTGGGGTGGAACGAGGGTGCCAGTGCCAGTGCCAGTGCCAGTGCCAGTGCCAGTGCCAGTGCCAGTGGCTTTTGGCTGTGGCGCGGGGGCGTGGTCGTCGTCGTTGCCGGGCTGTTCGCATGGGGGCGGTGCCGGGGTGTCCGTTGTCGTCTCGCCATCGTCGGGGGCACGGG
>CALCDN010000126.1 GCA_937900755.1 uncultured Acetobacter sp.
CATCACGGCTGCCGTCGCGGGGGATGCGATAATACCCGGGGCAACCGCATTGACGGTCACGCCGCGCCCAGCAACTTCGCGCGCCAAAGAACGCACGGCACCTTCCAGTCCGGCTTTCGCCGCGGCGTAGTTCACCTGTCCACGGTTCCCCATCCGTGCCGTCACGGAAGACAGCGCAATAATGCGGCCCCAGCGTTTGCGCATCATGGGCAATAGCAGGGGCTGCACAACAGCGTAAAAACCATCCAGAGATACACCGAGCACATCGCGCCACTGGGTTTCTTCCATGCCTGCCATTGTCACGTCATCATGCGTGCCGGCATTATGCACCAGAACCTGTGGCACACCTTCGTCCAGAATGGGGGATAATGCCTGACGTGTTCGCGCAATATCAGCAAGGTTGCATATCCAGGCCTCGGCACTCTGTCCCTGCTCCCGCAGGGTGCGGGCCAAGGCGTGGGCACGCTCGGCAGATGCATGGGCATGAATGATCACATGCAGGCCATCAGACGCCAGCCTCTGGCAAATTGCTGCCCCGATGGGGCTGCTGCCCCCGGTTACAAGAGCCCGCTTCATGTCTGTTTCCCTGTGTAGCGCAAAACAACGGTCCCCCGGCCTTTCACCAGAACCTCGCCGTTTTCAGCCGTTACGCTGAACGCATAGGCGAGCCCTCCAGCCATGCCATGTTCTTTTGTGACATGGATCTGCAAGGCGCCGAACCCTGCCTTATCCAGTCGGTCACACTGGATGGCCACATCGCGCAAGGCTGCCAGATATCCGGGCGGGCCACCAGCATTCCCGGTCAGGGTACCGTGCAGGGCTGCAGCCTGCATGGCAATTTCCGCCCCCACGATCGGACTTAACCGCCCATGACGCCGCAACGGATTGTGCGGATCCTGATGCGCAAGGCTTGTGGCGTGCAATGTCGTTTCTGACCACGACAGACAGTTATCAAGCAGACAACTCGCCCCTTGATGCGGAATCCGGGCGAGAATAGCATTACGGTCTAGCATGGGGAAACATCTACCCTCAGTTGGCCCGACCTGCAGTCCACCGTGACAGACCCAGCCTGCCGCCGCGCCAGGCACGCCAACAAAGGCAGGCTGCGGGCCGCAGGATTACCCAAGGCAAGGGCGCGCAAACCTTCATGCTCGGGCAGGTCGGGAACGTCATGACCCATAGGGTCATAATGCAGGTGCATATGCGCCAAAGCCGGTTGGCCGAGGTCTGGATCAAGCAACAATGCGCAGGCAAAAGCAGATTCTGTAATACGCACGCGTCCAATAGGGCCGGGAATAGGCTGGTCATAGGCCACAAACAAAACGGGATGTTTTTCTACAACGGCCTCAGCCGCAGCTTTCAGCAAGCCAAGCCCGAACGACCAGTCGTAACAACTAAGTGCCGTGGCGGACGCAATGGAATTGTGCCCGATGGTCCAGTAGCCGGCACAGGCATTGTGCACCGAATTATGGAACTGGGTGGGAGAAACTTCGCCCCCCGGTTGGGACAGCACCTTGAGAATGGAATCAATAACGCCGCCATCCCCATTCGCACTGGTAAATACGACGGATAAAGCAGAGCCATCCGTTCCGGCAACAGCACAGGCTTCTTCGGCCACGGCATGTGCCAGGCGCGTTACGGGGCCAGAGCGTCTGCGCTCATTCGGGGCGAGGCTGGAGGCCGGTGGCGGTGGCACCACATCTGGCGTCCACTCCACCTGTCCCCGCAGGCGGCTTTGTGCCTGTGTCCATCCTGCAAGGCCCGGCCCCCAGACAGACACGCCGCGCACACCCACAATCATTCGGCCGCCCCGAACACAAGACTGCAATTGTTGCCACCAAACCCGAATGCGTTGCTCATGACAAATCTTACCGGCTTTGCTGTGTTATGCGCCATAATCCGGGATCGAAACCCGGGGTCGATCTGTTCGATATTCAGGCCGCCCGGCACCAGACTTTCCTGTATGCAAATGCCGCAGATCATTGCTTCAAGGCTGCCCGAAGCCCCCAGCGTATGGCCCGTCCACCCTTTGGTGGAAGAACACGCCACGCTGTCTCCAAAAACCGAATAGACCGCCTTGTCTTCCATCACATCATTCGCGACACTGCCTGTGCCGTGCAGATTGATATAATCGATCTCTGTCGCGGCCAGTCCGGATCGGGCAAGGGCCTGCCGCATGGCCGCTATTGCCCCGCGCCCCTGCGGATCCGGGGCGGACATATGATGACCATCACTGCTGGCCCCACACCCCAGCAGACTTGCCCTGTATCCTTCCCCACAGCGGGACAGCGGACGCACGCCGGCACGTTCCACCAGCGCAACCCCGGCAGCTTCCCCTATGGAAATGCCGTGCCGCCGTGCATCACCTGGCCGGGTAGGCTGCGCATCAACCAGGCCAAGCGCACCAAAACCACGCAAGGTCATGCCACACAGGCTGTCTGCCCCCCCCACAATGGCGGCGTCACACACGCCAGCTTCAATCCAGTGCCATGCATCCAAAAACGCATGGGAAGACGACGCACAGGCATTGGAAACGGTCAGGCATGGCCCTTCAAGAGACAGAGCCGCCGCAACATAACTGGGCAGGGAAAACAGATCTTGCGTATATTGCTGCTCGAAGTCGGGCGGCATGGTGCCCTGCTCAACGTCACGCCGGGCATAGGCCTGCTCGGAACTGAGAATACCAGAGGTGGAGGTACCCATAATGACCGCAATGCGCGCCGCACCGTAATACGCCCGTGCCTGAGCCACCGCCTGCCTGAACCCATCGGTATTCAGGGCCATGTCCGCCAACCGGTTGTTACGGCATTCAAACCTGTGCAGATGATCGGGCAGCTTATGGTCTTCAACCCCGGCCAGACGGCCCATATAGCCTTCTGTCACACCGGAAAAATCGCAGGGCACAAGGCCGCCGCGCCGCTGCTGCATGGCATTGCGCGTTGCCGCGACACCACGGCCAAGAGCACTGACGGCTGTTCCTGCTGAAATAACAAGCGGTCTCATGGAGCGTCTCTTGCCGCAGGGGGCGGATATTGTCCAGCCAGCATGAAACTGAACAGCATGAACAGAAATGCACCACCGGCCACGGTCACACCGATTTCACGCAGCAGCGCGGTATGGCAAAAGACCAAAAGTCCAAATGCCAGCACGGTCATCACGTTACAGGTTAGCAGGGTGCGCATGGTTCTGGCCCGCTCTGATGCATCCAGTTGGGGACGGGCAAAGAAAAGCGCGTAATCCAGCCCGACACCAAACACAAACTGGATTGAAACGAGATGGATCAAGGAAACCGGCACACCGCGCAGCGCCAGTATCGCCAGCAGGACCGTCATGGCCGCCCCCACGGCGCACAGAACACGGCCAAGCCGTTTAAGATCACGCAACCCGAGAACAAGAACCACAAGAGCCAAAGCCACGCCAACTGCCATCCACCGGAGTGTCAGGGTTGTGTGATATGCCGTAAGCTCATTGATTTCATGATTGAGATCAAGCGCCATGATCTCTTGCTGTCCTGCCAAAGCCGTCTTCACGGCGGCAAAGTCCGTCACCGCTTCTGGCAACATCATCCCCCACCACCCATCCGCACGCTGAAACAGCAGGGGAGCCAGAGCCATTTCCAGGGGTGTTCCGGCCAGGTCCGCCACGGTAAGGGCGGGCATGGTGCGTGCCGTGGCCACATCCGCGACAAATGGGGCAAAAGCCTCTTTTTTAAACGGCAGATCTGCCTGCTGCTGCTGCACGCGCGCTGTCAACGCGGCTGCATCGGGCAGGGCCTGCGCATGGGCGTGCTGCAACGCAATGGATGGCAGGATATGCGCGGCATCTTCCACCCCCACCAGAGCGCCCCTTTTTACCAATCCGGCAAAGAGACCCTGCAAAGCCTCC
>CALCDN010000127.1 GCA_937900755.1 uncultured Acetobacter sp.
TTTTCCGCCCTTGCTGGCATGAAGAATGTGCCGGAGTGTTCCAGCGTTAAAGCGGGGCATAGTGCGCCGGTTGTGGATCACCCCGTCCAGCGCGTAGCGCAGCGCATCGATCCAATGGTTGTGCGCGTCCTCCACAACGGGCAGGACATCCCCCGTATCCTTGTCAACCCTATAGGAATATAAACGGAATTCCTCCGCCACCCGCCTGCAGCGCGGATGCACCATAATGGTGTCAAACGCCTTGAGCCGGGCTATGCCGTCCTCAACACTGCCGGGCCATTTTTTGGCCGCACTCATGCGAAAACCGTGGCAGCGGGCTAAAAAACTTATGGTTTCAGGCCGGGCGCCATCCGCTCTCCACGGCCACGCCCGGGCATCGGGTATCTGCTCCAGCACGGCGGGTATGGCGTCCAGCTCCACGCCAACACCGCCTGCCTCGTGGTCGATATACAATGTGTTGCCCACCACATAGCAGCGCAGGGCCGCCAGCGGGTCCCTGGCAAAACCCCAGTCCACACCATAGTAAAACCGGGTATCGTGCGGGGTGGTGAAGTCCTGCACGCACACCCTGCCCCGAAATATCTGGGCGGCGGAAAAGCTCTGGTAATCACCCTCCCACACATGGCCATAATCCTCGGGGCGGGTACGCTGGTCCTCCAACCTCTCTGTTGGCAAAGTCCCCTGCTCAAACCACGGATTATCCGACCAGTTGGCCCGCACGGCCACAAGGTCCGCCCTATCCGAGCCCGCGCCACGGAAAAACGCATCCACCGCATCGGTCGGGGCATGGGGGTTCCATGACGCCCATATTTCCGCCCCGGCCTTGCGCAAGGTGGGGCGGAGCATGCGCCAGCTCTGGGCGGAAATGGACTGCGCCTCCTCCACCCAGGCCCGGTCAAACCCTTCAAGCGACTTCAGGCTTTCCGTAGTATGGTTCTGCATGCCCTGAAAAATGATCAGCCCGTCCCCAGGTGTGCGAATGGCCCTGTCGCGCACATCAAAATACCGGTTCAGGTTAAACTGGCTGATCTTGTCAATAATCAGCTGGCGAGAGGAAAGCTGGGTGGATTTCTGCACCTCGCGCAGGCACACCGTGCGGTGGCCCGCCAGCCGCAGGTGCTCCTCCACCACACATTCGCCAAAAAAATGCGATTTGCCAGACCCCCGCCCCCCATACGCCCCCTTGTACCGGCACGGAGCCAGCAGGGGCGCGAACACCCGTGCGGTGGGAATTTTAAGGCTTGGTCCGCTCATGATCCTTTTTCCAACCGGGCCGCGGGGTCCACGATCACGCGGCGGATGCTGCGCGGCCTGCCATCGGGCCGGGTCGCGGCAGGGGGGGCGGTGGCGTCCGCTTGGGCCTCGGCCCCCGTTTTTTCGCCGTAGCGGGCGGGCGCACGCTTGGACATGATCCATTTGAGCGTATCAATGCGCAGGCGCATGGCGGCGGTGTCCTCCCCGCTGATGCTGTGCACCTCCTGCAACAGCCGGTCCTCGAAGGCTTCGGCCGCCAGCACCCGTGCCCGGGCGTAGCGGCTGGCAAGGGCGGGGCTTGCACGCAGGCTTGCACGCATGTGCTCCCACGAGGGCATGCCAGGAGCCGTGCTGATCTGGCGCAGCGTGTGCCCCTCCTCCGCCTGGCTGAAAATATGCTCCCAGGCCTCAGGTGTAATAGCCGGATCGGGGGACCCCATGCCGGGGTCTGGTGTTTTTTTGCATGCAGGCATGGGCGTGGCCCTTAGTGTATGGAGTGGTCTGGTGCGGCCAGCCCCCCTCCGCCTTGAGGCAGGTGCTCTCCCGCAGGATCATGGCCTGAATACGCTGCATGGCCGGCAGGGGCAGCCGCCCCAGAACCGGGCCGCGCACCGCCGTCCGCTCGCGCACGACACAGCGCACACGCACCTCCGGCGGCAGGTTGGCCTGAGCGCTCTCGCACCACGAAAGGGCAACATCGGCCCTGTGGCGTGTATTTTCCGCATCCGGCACCAAAAAGCAGAGCAGGGCCTGGCCTGCGCGCAGGCCAACGCACACCGCATCCGTGCGGTGCAGGCGCACCACATCGGCATAGCTGATAGATTGGGTCATGATTTTTCCAAAAAAGGGAATACGGCCAGTGTGCCGTGCAATGCCCAGCCCATAAAAAAAGCCGCCCGGTGGGGCGGCTTGCTGCGGTCTGGCGCAGGAATTCCAATGTAGGTATTTACATAGCCGGGCTGCGCGCACAGGGCAAGCGAAAAAAACACACAATGTCGGTTTTTTTTGCAATACCCTGTTTTCATACCCTCACTTTTGCAAAGGATTGCCCTCTACTCCCTCCTTGGTACGCGGGGTCGAGCGGTTTTTTCCACCCCGGCGCAGGCCCGCGTAAAAACCCTCCAGCTGCTCAAGCAAAAGCGCGCACTGGGCCGAAACCTTGAGCCGTGCGCGCGCATCCGACAGATGTGGAAAAAGAACCCGCCCCATCTGCAGGAATGACAGCTCATCGACCAGCATCAGCTTCAGCCGCACCTCCGCGCACAGGCCCAGCGCGTGGCGCACATCCACCAGGCGAGCCGCCGCGTGCGCGCGCGTCATCTGCCACGAAACGTCATCATGGCGGGTCAGGGTGTTGGGTGTGTGGTGCGCGGGATATTCAATATGCCCCACATAGGCAAATACCCAGTCCCTGTACCACCGTTCCGCCGCATTGGCTGCATCTTGCGCAATGTCACGCGCATTGAGCAGCGCCTGCACCGTGCCCAGCACCCGCAATGGCTCGCCGGGAGTAGATATGTCTGAAAAAAACACGGATTTTTCCAACCGCTCTGGTGTGGGGCCATACCCGGACCGCGCGGACAAAAGACCCGCAGGGGGCGCCGCACCCTGTTTTTTGGAAAGCTGCGTGGAGGATGTGCTCATGTGTATAAAATCCTTGCATGCCCTGCCTTCCACACAGTGGGGAAAACGGGCCGTAAACTGTTCAGCATCTGCTCACTCATGGTGTGATCGTTTGGGTTTTTTCATACCATCCACATGATCCACAGGGTTGTACACAGGGGGGTCCGCGTGGCGGCGCTCCCATTGTGCCCAGCGCAATGCCTGCGCATGCTCGCGCGTTATGCGCCGGTCGGCTTCCGCCACCAGCAGGCGCAGGCGGCCATGGGTTGCGCGAACCGCGCCGCACTGCATCTCCAGCAAGGCCACAAGCTGTGCAGCGGACGGAAAAAACGTAAACGCCACAAGGGCTTTACGCACACTTCCACCACTCCACGCCAGTGCTGGCACCCCAGCGCAGGCCGCAACCAGCGCCACACAGCGCAGTTGCAGGGCCACACCGGGTAGCGGGTTGACCACGCCTGCGTTCAGCATTTCGGCAAACTCCTCCACCATGCGGGCCAGTTCTGGCTCGGGCAGGGGGGCAAGGGCCTGCGCATAGGCGGGCAGCAGGGCTCGCGCCTCGGCCACAACCGGGG
>CALCDN010000128.1 GCA_937900755.1 uncultured Acetobacter sp.
CGAGATCGCTCAGTGTCTCGTGGGCTCGGAGATGTGTATAAGAGACAGGACAGGGGTCGTGGCCTCCCTTGCGCTGGACACCACGCGCGGGGCCATGCACGCCCTGCACGGCAAAAGCCGCATGCGCACCAAGGACCTGATCACCGACCTGTGGAACGCGGGACCGAACGCGCTGCTGATCGTGGGGGTGGTCAACTTCCTTATCGGGGCCATTCTGGCCTTTGTGGGGCTGGTGGAACTGCGCCGTTTCGCGGCCGAAATTTACGTGACCAACCTTGTGGGCATTGCCTGCGCGCGTGAGATTTCGGCCATCATGACCGCCATCATCATGGCCGGGCGCACGGGCGGGGCGTATGCCGCGCGCATTTCCACCATGCTGGGCAATGAGGAAATAGACGCGCTCCAGGTGTTTGGCATCCCCATTTCGGGCTATATCCTGCTCCCCGCCATCCTGTCGCTCTCGCTCATGATGCCCCTGCTCTACCTGTATGGCACGCTCATTGGTATTCTGGGCGGGTTTGTGGTGAGCATGAGCATGATGGACGTCTCCCCCGTGGGGTACTGGATGTCCACCGTCAATGGGGTCGAACTCAAGGAGTTCGTGTTCGGGTTCATCAAGGCGTTTTTCTTTGGCAGCTTTATCGCCCTTGCCGCCTGCCGTGTGGGGCTCAAGGCCGGGCGGAGTGCAGCCGATGTGGGCATTGCCGCAACACGCGCGGTGGTTATCGGCATTGTGGGCATTATCGCCATGGACGCGGTGTTCGCCGTTATGGCCAACGCGCTGGGACTATAGACCATGGCCGAAACAGACACCCTTATTTCCGTGCGTGATGTGGAGCTGTCCTTCGGCCCCAAGGTTATTCAGCAAAACGTCTCCTTCGACCTCCGCCGCGGGTCCATTTTCGCGGTCATGGGCGGGTCGGGCTGTGGCAAGAGCACACTGCTCAAGAGCCTGATCGGCCTGTTGCCCCCCACCACGGGGCGCATACTGGTAGGGGGGGAGGACTACTGGGCGCAAAACGAGCACCGCCGCACCCAGATCAACCACCGCTTTGGCGTTCTGTTCCAGTCCGGCGCGTTGTGGAGTTCCATGACCGTGGGCGAAAACGTGGCCCTGCCCATGGAAATGTTCACCACCCAGCCGCCCGATGTGGTGCGCAAGCTGGTGGAACTCAAGCTCGGGCTTGTGGGCATGGAACAGGCGATAGACCTCTACCCGTCCGAAATTTCGGGCGGCATGCGCAAGCGCGCGGGCCTTGCGCGCGCCATTGCCCTGGACCCCGACATCCTGTTTTTTGATGAACCCTCCGCGGGCCTGGACCCCATTACCTCCGCCCGGCTGGACGACCTGATCCTGACCCTGCGTGACGGGCTGGGCGCGACCATTGTCATTGTCAGCCACGAGCTGCCAAGCCTGTTCGCCATTGCCGATGACGGCATTTTTCTGGACGCCAGAACCCACCGGCCCATTGCCCACGGCTCCCCCAGGGCCCTGCGCGACAGGTGCACCATTCCCGAAGTCACGGCGTTCATGAACCGCTCCTCCACCATCCCCACGACAGACGAGACAAAGGCAGACCAGAATGTCTGAGAGCACAAACCGCACAACCGTTATCGGAGCCTTCGTGCTGTTGGGCGGTTTTCTGGCCCTGTTCATTGTCATGGCCTTTGGACACATAAGTTTTTTCGCCCCCTCGCGTGAGGCGGCGGTGGTGTTCCAGAACTCCATTACCGGCCTGTCAGTTGGCGCACCCGTCAACTTTCGCGGGGTCAAGGTTGGCACGGTCAAGAGCATTACCCTGCGCTTTGACCCCGCCGACCACAAAGCCTACATCCCCGTGGTGCTGACCCTCGAGCCCGACCAGATCCATGTGGTCAAGGACGTGCCCGGCGGAAACAAGGTGAGTATTCAAGAACTCATCGGCATTGGCCTGCGCGCGGAGCTGAACCTGCTCAGCTTTGTAACCGGGCAGTCCAACATAGAGCTGGACTTTGACCGCTCGGTCCTGCCCGTTCTGCACCCGCGCATTACCAGCCTGCCCGAAATTCCCGTTCGCATCTCCACCGTGGAAAAACTGAAGGACTCACTGGGCCAGATCCCCATCAAGGAGATCAGCCACCATGCGGATGCGGCACTCCTTTCCGTCACCCAGCTCAGCGACAACCTGAACAGGGACCTCCCCCCCCTGCTGCTGAGCGCGCGCCAGACGGCCGACCTCTCGCACGAGACGCTGGCAACCGCGACCGAGGCCATCAAGAACCTGCAGGCCAGGCTGGACATCACCCTGGGCAAAATGGACCAGCTGATGGAAACAGGGACCACACAGCTGAACGCCCGTGGGGCGGACCTGCAGGCCACACTGGTCTCGGCCACCAAAACACTGGATTCGTTGCAGGGTATTCTCTCCCCCCGCTCCATAGACCGCGCCAACCTCGATGCCGCCTTGCGTGACATTGCGGCAACGGCGGCATCGCTGCGCGGGTTTTCCTCCGATGTCGAACGCAACCCGCAACTCCTGCTGATGGGACGCCGCCCATGACCGCCTCGCCCCGCCGTATCCTGCTCGCCGTCATGGCCTGCGGTTCGCTCCTGTCCCTCGCGGGGTGCGCCTCTCCCCCCCTGCGGCTGTACACGCTGGGCGTTCCCTCCGACGCCAACGTAAGCGAGCCCCATCTTTCCGCCCGCGCGACCACGATCGCCATCAGCCGCATCATCCTGCCCGACTACCTGGACTCGCAGGACATCATCACCCGCCAGGGCGAGGAAATCCTGCGCAGCACCCGCTCGCGCTGGGCCACGCGCCTGTCCATCGGGGTGACGGACCTGCTGACCAACGTGCTCTCCAACAAGCGCCCATCGGAACTGATTACCGACCAGCCCCTGGCCGATGTGGTCACCATGCGTGTGCAGATCGATATTTCGCGCTTTGATGTGGACGCCAACGGCGTGGCGACACTGGACGCCACATGGGCCGTGCTCCCGCGCGACCCCAACCAGCCCCTCACACGTGAGCGCACCCACCTTGTGGCCACGGGCGCGGTCGGCACGGATGCGCAGGTGGCAGCCCTCATGCGCGAGCTGGTCATCCGGCTGGCGGACAGGGTGAACACCACCATCCCCCCCGCGCGCTGACCCACCCCCTTGGGGCTTGGCGGCGGGCCTGCCATTTTGGCATTATTTTTCCGGCCCGGCAGGTGGCATTGGCGCCAAAGCGCGGTATGAGTGTGGCTCTTGTGGGTGTGGCCCTGCCGCACGGATAAAGAACGGGAGCAGGCCAAGGTGAGCAAAACATTCTGCGTTGTCGGGGCGGGTTTTAGTGGCGCGGTCGTGGCGCGCCACTTTGCCAGCCAGGGCCACAGGGTTGTGGTGGTGGACGAGCGCACGCACCTGGGTGGCAACTGCCACACCGAGCGCGACGGGCAGACCGGCATCATGGTCCACCGCTATGGCCCCCATATCTTTCATACCGCCAACGAACGTGTCTGGGCCTATGTGCAGCGCTTTGGCACGTTCCGCCCCTATGTCAACCGGGTCAAGGCCATTGCGCGGGGGCAGGTGTTCAGCCTGCCCATCAACCTTGCCACCATCAACCAGCTTTTCAAAACCACGCTTGGCCCGGCCCAGGCCCGCGCCTTTATCGCCAGCAAGGCCGACCGCTCCATAACCGAACCCCGCACCTTCCGCGAGCAGGCGTTGAGCATGGTGGGGCCCGAACTGTACGAGACATTCTTCGAAGGCTACACCCGCAAGCAGTGGGGGTGCGAGCCCGACACCCTGCCCGCCTCCATTCTCAAGCGCCTGCCGCTGCGCTTCAACTATGACGACAACTACTTCAACCACCCCTACCAGGGCATGCCCGAGGCAGGCTACACCGCCATTGTGGCAAACATTCTGGCGGACTTTGCAGACCGCATGGACATCCGCCTTGGCGCGACCTTCGAGGACATGCCCGAGACGTTCGACCACGTGTTCTACACCGGCCCGCTGGACCGCTTTTTTGGCTTCCGGCTGGGGCGTCTGGAATACAGGACGCTGGATTTTGAACGCTTTGTCAGCCCCGAACCCGACTACCAGGGCACGGCGGTCATCAACTACTGCGACGCGGACGTGCCCTATACCCGCATTGCCGAACACAAGCATTTTGCCCCGTGGGAGCAGGCGCGCTTTGAGCAGAGCGTCTGTTTCCGCGAGCACAGCCGGGCCGCGCAAAAGCAGGACACGCCCTACTACCCCATCCGCCTGACCGGTGAGCAGCCCCTGCTTTGCGCGTATGAGGAACTGGCGCGGGCGAGCACGGGCGTGTCCTTTCTGGGTCGGCTTGGCACGTACCGCTACCTGGACATGGATGTCACCATCCACGAGGCACTCCAGGCGTGCGACCAGATAGACGCCATACTGGCCAGCCAGGGCGCGCGGGCCCTGCCGGCCTTTTTTACCCCCCAACCCTGACCATGAGCGAGGGGGCATGCCCCCTGCCCCCTCCATACAGCCTTGCCACAGGACCACAGATGCACAAGTATTTCATCAGCCTCGAAAGAACTCCTGAGCGGACAGAGCGGTTTTTAAAAGCCAACGCCCATGTGCCAGACCTTGAATGGGTGCCCGGCATGGACGGCAAGACGCTGGACCGCAACACCATTGTCAACAAGGGGCTGATGGAAGCCAGTTGCCAGTTCAAGGCGGGAGCGATCGGCTCGGGGCTGACCCATATCAAACTATGGGCCCAGGTTTCGCGGAGCAACCAGCCCGCCCATATTTTTGAAGATGACGCCTTCTTGTGCCGCAACTTCGAGCAGGAGAGCGACCGTATCATCGCAAACCTGCCCCATGACTGGGACATTATCCTCTGGGGCAACAACTACGACAGTATTCTGGAATTTGAACTCCTGCCCGGCATTACGCAGTGCGTTGCCGTGTTCAACCAGGACACCGTGCGCCAGGGTATTCCCTCGTTCCGGCACATGAATGTCTCATCCAGCCCGTTCCGGCTGACCCAGACCTTCGGCATCTGCGGCTATGCCATTTCCCCCCGTGGCGCGGACCGCCTGCTTGAGCTGTGCCTGCCGTTCAAATCGGTGGAGGTGCCCTATGTGGGGCTGGGCCGCCTGCTGACCAGTTCATCCGTCGACCACCTGATGAACATCCATTACCGCGACATCAAGGCCTATACCTGCCTGCCCCCCCTGTGCCTGACAGACAACGACGTGGCGCGCAGCCTGACCACCTGACCCCCGCGCCCCACCGGGGGTACACTCCTCTGGGGTACACTCCTGCGGGGCACGCACCCGCGGGCGCCACAGGCCCTACGCGCCCAATATTGGCTTGGGCAGAAATACTGGTATAGTCGGGCCTTCCATTCCTTCTATGGCAAAGTGAGCACGTGGCACGTATTCTCCTTACCGGTGGCGCCGGATTTATTGGCTCCCACACCGCGGTAGCCCTTTTGGGACGTGGCCATGACGTTGTGCTGGCGGACAATTTTTCCAATGCATCACGTTCGGTTCCTGCCCGGCTCAAGGACATTACGGGCGTTGACTGCCCGGTCCATGAGGTGGACATCCGCAATACGCAGGCCATGCAGGCGGTCCTGGCCGGGGGTGCGTTTGACGCTGTCATTCATTTTGCCGCGCTCAAGGCCGTGGGCGAGAGTGAAGCCAACCCGCTGCTGTATTTTGATGTCAACGTCGCGGGTACCCTGAGCCTGCTCACCGCCATGCGGCATGCGGGCATCGGGCGCATTGTCTTTTCCTCTTCCGCCACGGTGTATGGCGCGCCCGAACACTGCCCCATAGCCGAAGCGGCCCCCCTGCACGCCACCAACATCTATGGTCGCACAAAACTGATCATGGAGGACATGATAGGCGACCTTGTGCGGACCGGCATGCTGTCCACCGCGTTTTTGCTCCGCTACTTCAACCCGGTTGGCGCCCACCCCTCGGGCCTGATCGGGGAGGACCCGCGCGGCGTTCCCGCAAACCTGATGCCCTACCTGTGCCAGGTGGCGGCCGGGCAGCGCGACTGCCTGACCGTTTTTGGCGATGACTACCCCACGCCCGATGGTACGGGCGTACGCGACTACCTGCATGTGATGGACCTGGCGGAGGCGCACTGCGCCGCCGTGGAGGTGGCCCTTGGCACCTACGGCACCCATGCCGTCAACCTTGGAACCGGCACGGGCTATTCCGTGCTGGACCTGCTCCACACATTTGAGCGCGCGACAGGCCTTGCCATTCCGTACAGGATCGGCCCGCGCCGCCCCGGCGATGCGCCAAGCTGCTACGCCGACCCGACCCTGGCCAAAGCCATGCTCGGCTGGACCGCCAAACGCACACTGCACGACATGTGCCAAGATTCGTGGCACTGGCAGTCCCTGAGCGCAAAGGCCAGGCAGGCGGCCGAACATGGCGGTAGCCAGGCCCCCACCACGGCGGGGGCGCAGTTGCTGGCATAACCCTTGCACGCGCGCGCCCCAGCACGCGGGGCGCGCGCTTTGAGCCAGAAATCGGGCATGTGCCCGGGCAGGGGTCCAGCCAGGGCGGATTTGAAAAAAACATACCTCCGGGCACATGCCTTTATACAAGGGCCGCCCCGGCCCCCAGCAGCACGTGGCCGCCGCGCACCCGGCCATTGAGTAGGTGCAAGAGTGCGGTTAAACTGATAACAGTTGTGTTTGATTAACCATTCTGGAGCCCACCCGACATGAGCGAGACTGTAACCGGCGCAAAAGAAGCAGATGCTGCCGCAGCAGTTCCCAGAGCAGACGCCCCCAAGTCCAAGCGGAAACTGATGATGGCGGGCGCTGCCGGTCTTGTTCTTCTTGTTGGCGGCGGGGTGTTCTGGGAAAAGGACAAAATTTTCACTTCCAAGCTCAAACACAACGTGGGCAGCACGGCCGAGGCCGCCATGCATCCGCCCATTCTGCTGGGTATTCCGCCCATGGTCTCCAACCTGGATACGTCGAGCGGGCACCCTGTGTACGTCAAGCTGACCGCCAAGGTGGAAATAAGCGGTGTTCCCAACGAAGCCGCGCTACAGGACCGGATTGCGGAAATTCAGGATGTGTTCCAGACCTACCTGCATGAAACCCGGCCACAGGATATTCGGGGGAACGGCATTTACAGGCTGCGCGAATCCATTCTGCGCCGCCTGCGCGCACAGCTTGCTCCCCTGCAGGTGACAAACCTGTATCTTGTTGAATTCCTCGTCCAGTAAAGCTCTCCTGCTTCTGACACCCGCTCAAACAGACACCTCTCAGGAACCGTAGCGACAAACCACATGCAGGATGTAGACGACACAGCATCAGGGCCCGGGAACCACGAACCCGAAGCAGACGCGGCACCCGACGCCCCGCATACGGAGGAGGCGCACGATGCCGCGCAGGAGCCTGCGCCAAAGGATGCCCCCCCTGAAGACGGTCCCCCGCCGCAGGCCTCCCACACGGATGCCACGGCGGAACACGCGCAGGAGCATGACGCCACCGCCCCCGATGGCGCTGCCCCCCATGGTG
>CALCDN010000129.1 GCA_937900755.1 uncultured Acetobacter sp.
ATCCCCGCCCCAAAACGCTCTAAAAAACCCCCGGTACCCGCCACGCCCCCCCCCCCATACGCCCGACAGGTCCGGGGCGGGCACGCCACCCCGGCTGGGCCCGCCCCGGACCGACTGGGCTGGTCTGGTTATGCATCATGCTCTGATGGGTGCAGAACATGGGGGAACGCGGAGGTACTGAAAAACGCGATCAGAATACCGCAAAGTGCGACCACAATGGCAAAGGGGGTCAGCACGGCAAACCCGCCATGTGTCAGCACTACCCCACCGGCGGCCGAACCCAGCAGGATACCCGCGTTGCTGGCGGCGTTAATGGCGGCCCCCGCCACATCGGCCCGCGTGGCACGGGCGCGAATAGCCCCGGACATGACAAACGGAATAATGGCTGAATAGCCAATACACCACAGCCCCACAGCCCCGACAGACATCCACCCCGACAGGATATGCCCATACATGAGCCCCATGCCAATGAGCATGGCCATGCCACTTGCCAGCATGCCAGCCGCGGGGCGACGGTCCACAACCTGACCGGCCCCCCACAGCCCCAGAATACTCAGCCCCCCCGTCAGCAACAGGGCGATGCTCAGCGCCCCACTGGACAGGCCATGTTCGAGCAGGAGCGGTGTCACGTAGGTGTAAAGCAGGTTATGCGCGAAAAAGAAGACCGCATCCACCGCCACCACAATCAGGAACGTGCGCATGATCCTGCGCGAGGCAATGCTGGGCAGGCTTTCCTTGACATGCACGGTGGAAGATACGGGCGGCAGAAAAAACGCAATGCAGAGCGTGAGCACCACGGCTATGCCAGTCATGATGTACATGGCCACGCGCCAACTGGCCAGATGCCCCACAGCCGCCGTGCCCGGAACGCCCAGAATGGCGCCAAGGGATGTGCCACCATACACAAACGAAATCGCGCGGCCTGTCATGCTGGGCGGCACCAGGCGTGCCGCATAGGCCGAGACAATGGACATCAGCAGCGCATGGGCCAGCCCGCCAATCAGCCGCCCTGCGCATAACAGGACAAAGGTAGGCGCCATGGCCACCACCAGGTTGGACACCACATACCCAAAGAGAGAGACAAGCATAAGGCGCTTGCGGTCAATATGGGCGGTCATGATGGTCAGGGGCACGGCCCCAAGCGTCACCATCAGGGCAAAAGCACTGACCGCCAACCCGGCCTCGCCTTCCTGTATATGGAACGTCCGGGCCATTTCTATCAGTATGCCTACCGGCGCCACCTCGCTGGTCAGTGCCGTAAAGGTACAGGCAAACAAGGCCCAAAGCCCGATAATGGCTCCGGTTGAAAGATTTTTAAAAAGCATGACACCCTGTTGAAATACACAAAAACGGACCAATGCCGATTCTTTGAAGTCCTTCTGGCACCCCTTGCTCCAAAACGGAATAGCCGGTTTTGGATAAATACAATATGACGCAAGTTTATTCTTTTATTACAGTGTATTACAAAAAATCCGACGCACCACCAGAGTATACCCGTCCCAGGAGGAGCATTAACCGCCAATACCTGCGTATCTCTGCCAGAGCAGCCGATACCCGGCATGCCCAAGACCCCGCGCGCAGGGCCTACCCTGTGTAACGGGCCAGAAAAGGCGCCGTTACACTGCCTTGGGCACGCGCCACATCATGCGGCGCGCCCTGCGCCACAATGTGGCCACCCCTGCCCCCCGCGCCGGGGCCAAGATCAATCACCCAGTCGCTGCGGGCGACAAGGCGCATATCGTGCTCGGCAACCAGCACCGTATGCCCAGCGCGCACCAGGTCGTGCAGGTGCTCCATCAACCTGTCGGCATCAAACGGGTGCAGGCCGGTTGTCGGCTCATCCAGCACGTAGAGTGTCGGCCCCCGCCGCTGCTTGTGGAGTTCCGTCGCCAGCTTGATCCGCTGCGCCTCCCCCCCGGAAAGTTCAGTCGCGGGCTGGCCCCGCGTCAGGTGCCCCCGCCCCCCCCGCCGCACCGTGGCCAAACTCTGCGCCGGCCCTGCATCATCAGCCAGAAAGACACAGGCTTCATCAACCGTCATGGCCAAAAGCTCGGCTATGGAGCGGCCACGGTAGGTTACGTCCAGCACCTCCGGCTTGTAGCGCGCACCATGGCATGTGGGGCACGGCGCATACACGCTGGGCAGGAACAGAAGCTCCACCATGGTCGCCCCCGCTCCCTCGCAGGTGGGGCAACGCCCCTTGGGAAGATTGAACGAAAAATACCCGGCATCATACCCACGTTTTTGCGCCAGTTCCGTTTGGGCATATATTTTACGGATCGTGTCAAAAAGACCGGTATAGGTTGCAAGGTTTGAGCGTGGCGTGCGGCCTATGGGTTTTTGGTCAATCACCACCAGACGCCTGATATGCTCCAGACCGGCCGTTATACACCCTTCCGGCTCCCCCTCCCCCGTGAACGCCAGGAGGTCTTCCCCTTCTTCCACTGGCGCGGGCACCTGCCCCAGCGCCTTCGCCACGACCCTTGGCAGCACCTGGCTGACAAGGGAGGATTTGCCCGAACCCGACACCCCGGTAACCGACACCAGAACACCAAGGGGAAAAGACACGGCAAGGTCGTGCAGGTTGTTCCAGCATATGTGTTGCAGGCACAGCCATGCGGCTGGTTCCCTGGGCGCATGGGCCACCACGGTGGTGGGGGCGAACACGTAGTCGCGCGTATGGGAGAGGGCGATATGCTCCAGCCCGGCGAGAGGGCCTGAATACAAAACCTCGCCCCCACGCGTGCCTGCCTGTGGCCCCACATCCACCACCCATTGCGCGTGGCGGACAATATCCAGGTTATGCTCAACAAGGAAAAGGGAGTTCCCTGCGTTTCGCAAGCGCTTTAACGCGGCCAGCAGGGCCTGCGTGTCCGCCGGGTGCAGGCCGGCGGAGGGCTCGTCCAGCACATACACCACCCCGAACAGGTTGGAGTGGATCTGTGTGCCAAGCCGCAGGCGCTGGTACTCCCCTGGTGAGAGGGTCTGCACGCCACGGTCCATTTGCAGGTATCCAAGCCCCAGCCCCTCCAGCACGCCAATCCGGGCGGCCATATCCTCCACAATACGTACCGCGGCAATGGCCGTGGCCTGCCCTTGCCCCACCTGCGCGCCGCCAACCTCGCCAACCGCACCGCGCAGGGTTGCCGCTATTGTTTCCAAGGGCAGCGCGGTCATGGCGGCAATTGTATAACCACCAAATGTTACACGCAGGGCATCGGCGTTAAGCCGCTGGCCATGGCATGCCGGGCACTCCGTGGTGGCCATGAAGGCTTCCACCCTGCGGCGCATCATCGCGCTTTGCGAATGGGCGAAGGTGTGCAGGACATACCGCCGCGCCCCCGTAAACGTACCCTGATAGGCAGGCTCCACCCCCTGGGCCATGGCCTGCACAACCTGCTCGTGCGTCAGGCCGGGGTACACCGGGTATGTTGGCGTTTCCTCGGTAAAAAGTATCCACTCCCGTATTTTCCTGGGCAGGCTGCTCCACGGGACATCAACATCCACCCCCCTGGCAATCAGAATGTCGCGCAGGTTCTGCCCCTGCCACGCACGCGGCCATGACGCTATGGCGCGCTCACGAATGGTGCGGGACGGGTCCGGCACCATGGCCGCCTCCGTTACGTCGTGAATATGGCCCAGCCCATGGCAGCGTGGGCAGGCCCCCATTGGCGTATTGGGCGAAAAGGATTCCGCCTCCAGCCGCGCCAGCCCCTGTGGGTATGTGCCCGCGCGCGAGTAGAGCATGCGCAAAAGGTTGGAAAGGGTGGTGATGCTGCCAACGGAGGATCGGCCGGAAGAGCCCCCGCGCTGCTGTTGCAGGGCAATGGCCGGGGGCAGGCCGTCCACCACGTCCACGTCGGGTACGGGCATCTGCTGGAACAGGCGGCGGGCATAGGGGGACACGGATTCCAGATACCGGCGCTGCGCCTCCGCGTACACCGTGCCAAACGCCAGCGAGGACTTGCCCGACCCCGAAAGCCCCGTAAATACGACCAGACTGTCACGCGGGATATCCACGCTGACGTTTTTCAGGTTGTGTTCGCGCGCACCCCGCACATGGACAAAGCCGTCATCCCCGCTCGGGCCTGTTTTTTCCGCTTTGTGCATGCTGCGCGCTCCGCTCGCGTTGTGCTGTTTTCAGGCGTTGAGTTCGGGGTCCCTGAAGCGGCGGTTGGCCAGGACGGGCAAGGTCGCACGGGCCGAGCGGATACGCTCCATATCCACCGTGGCAAACAGCAGGTCTGGGCCACTTCCCGCACGGACCACCGCAACCCCCATTGGGTCAACCAGCATGCTGCACCCTATGTTGCGCGGCCCACACTCGCCCACCGCCGCCACATAGCAGGTGTTTTCCAACGCCCGGGCGGTGACCATGACCTCCCAGTGCCATTCCTTTCCGGGCCCGCGCACCCATGCGGCTGGCACGCTCAACAGGTCCGCACCCCGCACCGCAAGGGAGCGCGCAACCTCTGGAAAGCGTACATCATAACAGGTCATCAACCCGACATGGAGGTCCCCCACCCGCACAATGGGGGGGAGGTCCGTGCCCGGAACATAGTCGTTTGATTCCTTCATGTTAAAGGCATCATACAGGTGCAGCTTGCGGTAACAGGCAACCACCCCGGTGGCGTTGAGCACGATCTGGCAATTATGGGTCAGAACCGGTTGGGCAGGAGTGGCAATGCAGCAGATCACGCTCAGGTCCTTGCCCGCCAGGGCACGGACAAGCCCGCTCACAAAAGGTCCGTCCAGCATCTGGGCCGTGCGCACGGTAATCCCGGGGTCGTGCATGTCCGCAGCAATCAGGCTTTCTGGCAGAACCAGCAGCCGCGCGCCCCCGGCAGCCGCCCGATCAATCAGGGACACGCACTGGTCAAGATTGATACGCCATTCCGAAGCAACGGCGAACTGTCCTAGGGCGATTTTCATCCGGGCGATCCTTACGGGCAAAACCATGTGGCGCAGGCGTTGCCACACGCCAGCCACCCCTTCTACGACACATGATTGCCCAAGCGCAAAATCCGACGACCATGCCCAACACCACGATACCCCACAGGCCCTGGCCATGAGGCTGGGCAGGCCGGACACTCATCACCAAATCGTCACACTTCCACCGGCGGTGTCTGGCGTATGGGACAACCGTGTCCATGCCAGCATAAGGTCCATGCCATGCGCCATCGTGTTTCCGCCCTTTGTGCCGTAGCGCTCTGCGTGGCCATGCCTGGCCTGCCACAAGCAGGGCACGCCCAGACAACCCTGCTGCCAGATGGCAGGGCGTTCCTGCCCCCTCCGCCTCCCGCGGGTTCATACGCACAGCAGGCAGACCGTCAGGCCATTGAGGCCACGCGCGCCCTCAATGGCACCCCCCGCTGGCAACTGGCCCACAATGACGCGGAGTTGAAGCCACAACACCTCATCAACGATTTTTCCTGTGCCGCCGGGTTTACCCTGAGCGCGGACAGGCTACCCGCCCTGCTCGACCTCCTGCACACCTTGGCCGCACCTGTTGAACAGCGCGTGACGGAAGAAAAAAACTTCTGGCACAGGCCCCGCCCCTTTGTGGGCAACCATCAGGATATCTGCACCCCCGATGCGCGGGCCAAGCTGGAAAACAGTTTTGCCTATCCCTCGGGTCATACCACATGGGGCTGGATAACCGCGTCCATTCTGGCCAGCGCCCTGCCCGAGCGCGCAAGCCAGATTATGCAGCGCGCCCGTGTCTTTGGCGAAAGCCGCATTGTGTGCGGCGTGCATTGGAAAAGCGATGTGCAGGCCGGTTACATGAATGGAGGAGCCCTGTTTGCCGCACTCCAGGAACAACCCTGGTTCATGGAAAAAATGAAGACCGTCCGGGCCGAACTCCAGACCCTGCAAACCCGCTCCGCACAACCCGATGCCAGCACATGTGCCGTGGAACACGCCGCCGCCGCAGATGTTTTTTAACCTGCACTGCCGGTGAGCATAACCCTCCCCCTGACAGGACGCGCCTTAGCATGGACGCCTTGCATGGAACAGTTGCAAGAAACCTCGACTCCGCCCCCAAAAAGTGGGGAGATAGGGCCTTGCCATGCGAGTGGCCCAGCAAGGAGATGAAAGACCATGCAGAATTTCGAGTTCTACAATCCAACCCGGATCATCTTTGGCAAGGGCACCACCGCCAGTCTGGCCGAGCATGTGCCGGTGGATGCGCGGGTACTCATCCTTTATGGCGGCGCCAGCGCCGAGAAGAACGGCACCCTGGCCGAGGTCCGCGCCGCGCTGCAAGGCCGCACGGTCCGGGAGTTTGGCGGGATCGCGCCCAACCCGACCTATGAAACACTCATGCGCGCGGTCGCTGCCATCCGCGCCGACAAACTCGACTTCCTGCTCGCCGTTGGTGGCGGATCGGTGATTGATGGCACCAAGTTCATTGCCGCCGCGGTCGATTACGAGGGGGACCCGTGGGAAATCCTGACATCCAGCGGGGCGAACGTCACGCGCGCGGTACCCTTTGGCACCGTCCTGACCCTGCCTGCCACGGGCTCGGAGATGAACAGCTTCAGCGTGATCACGCGCGCCCAAACGCGCGAGAAACTGGCTTTTGGCTCCCCGTACGTCTTTCCGCGCTTTTCCGTGCTAGACCCGACCAGAACCTGTTCGCTTCCGCTCCGCCAGGTTGCCAACGGCGTGGTGGACTCCTTTGTCCATGTCATTGAGCAGTATCTCACCTACCCGGCCGGGGGCATGGCGCAGGATCGCTTTGCCGAGGGCCTGCTGCTAAGCCTGATCGAGATCGGCCCCAGGCTTGTCGCCCAGACAGACAGTTACGACCTGCGCGCCAATTTCATGTGGATTGCAACGCTCGCACTCAACGGGCTGATCGGCGCTGGCGTACCGCAGGACTGGGCGACACATGTTATCGGCCACGAACTGACCGCGCGGTACGATATCGACCATGCGCGCACACTCGCCATCGTGCTGCCCTCCATGCTACGGGTCCGCAGGGAGGCCAAGCGCGACAAGCTCCTCCAGTATGCCCAGCGCGTGTGGAACCTGCATGCCGGCAGCGAGGACGAGCGGATTGATGCAGCCATTGCAAAGACCGAAGCGTTCTTTGAAAGCCTGGGTATTCCCACCCGCCTTTCCGCCTACACGATTGGAGCGGATGAGATAGACGCACTCGTTACCCAGCTTGAGGCACACGGCATGACAGCACTGGGCGAGGATCAGGCTGTTACCCTCGATATCAGCCACCGCGTGCTCGAAGCAGCACTCTAACACCGCCCGGCCAGAAAAGGCACAATCATGAGCAAACCTGTTCTCTTCCAGTCCACGACCTTGCGGAATCTGACCCTGCCCAACCGCATTGTCATTGCGCCCATGTGCCAATATTCGGCGGTCGAGGGCCAGATGACGGACTGGCATCTGATCCACCTCGGATCGCTCGCACTCTCTGGCGCGGGACTGCTGACGATCGAGGCCACCGCCGTGCTGCCCGAAGGCCGGATCACCTACGCCGATGTGGGCCTGTGG
>CALCDN010000130.1 GCA_937900755.1 uncultured Acetobacter sp.
ATCTACACAAGGAGTATCGTCGGCAGCGTCAGATGTGTATAAGAGACAGGCCCCCACGACGCCCCTGCCTTTTCCAGGTTAATGCTCTGGTGCAGGTGTGTCTTGCCGCCCGCATCGCGCGTGACCACAACAGCATCTTCCATATCCAGCAGGTATTCCTTCTGGAGTGCGCGACATTCGCTCAGCACCTTGGCTGCGTCATCAATATGGTCAAAGCCCAGAACGATCAGATCAGACATGGTATTTCCTTGCTCTTGCGGGCCAAGCCCCCAAAACGGGGCCGACCGCGTGTTGCGCCCGCAGTGTAGGGAGGAGCCCAAACCTTTGCCAGAGCGCTGCGCACAGGGCTGCCAGATGTTTTTTATTTAATTTTCCACATGGCAACTTCACCCGCCCCTGCCCCGTTGCAGAGGTATCTCCTTTTCTAACAACAGGGGGCTACCATGACATTCCTGAATTCCGTCTCCAACGCCATCACCCATGTTGGGGATTTTATTACCGGGGCCATATCCGACAAATCCGGTCTGATGACCGCCCTGAACGAGGTGCTCGGCCCCGTGCCACGCCCGGACCGCCCCAGCAAGCTGGAAAAGCGCGCGCAGGCCATGGGCATGATCGGCACCATACGCCGCTGGCAAAGTGCTCCACACAGCCCCGCCGCAACGGAGGCGGAGGTGCGCGGGTTCTTTTTGCAAGAAGAACTGGACTGGTTTTCCGAACAGACGGGCCTGTCCGATCTGGCGACCATGAAAATGATCCGCCGGATGCTGCCACAGTGTGTCCGGCTCCGGGCCATCCATGACCCATCGCTCTACCCCCAGCCTCCCACCATGCAGGAATGAGGGGGCGCGCCAACAGGCCGGTGGGCACGCACCCGTGCCCACCGTGACCTCTGGCGTTTGCAGTCAGGAAAGTTCGCTCAGGCTCCAGCCAGCCTGTGCGTGATGCACAGCACTAAGCGGTATGGCGTTGGGCAGGCGCACATTGGCGGGCAGGGCCATGACCGCGCGCAAGGCCCGGAACAGCGCGCCATGGGCCACGACAAGCGGCAGCCCGTCCTGCGCCGTGGCGCGGTTGAGCGCACGCGCGGCACGGCTTTTGAGCACCGTAAAAGGCTCCGCGCCCGGCGGGGTGTACTGCTCGGCTATCCAGCTATCATACCACTGGCCAATAGGCTGGCCTTCCTGCTCGCCAAAGCAGACTTCGGCCAGGTCGTCGTCCACGCTCAGGGGGAGCAGCGGCAGGCCGTGGGCTGCCAGTTCGTCCCGCACAATGGAGGCCGTGCGGTGGGCGCGGTCCAGGGGCGAGCATACAATGCGGGTAATGCTCCCATGCCCCTGCGCGCGCACGGCCTGCTCGATCAGCCTGCCGGCCTCTACCGCCTGCTCGATCCCGGTCTCGTTCAGGGGCACATCCGTGCGCCCCTGCGATAGGCCAGCCCGGTTCCAGTCCGTCTGGCCATGCCGCAGGTACCAGTACGGACGGGGGAGAAGCACGGTCATGGCACCCTCAGTCAAACAGGGACGATACGGAGCTTTCGTCCGACACGGCGCGCATGGCGCGTGCGAGCAGGCCGGAAATGGTGATCTGGCGGATATTATTGGCCGCCATGACCGGGGTGGTGGCCTGGATGCTGTCTGTCAAGGTCAGCATTTCAATCGGGGAATCGGCAATACGGGGGACGGCCTGCCCGGTGAGCACGCCGTGTGTCACGTAAGCCCCGACCGATGCCGCACCCTGTTTGGCAATGGCGCGCGCCGCGTTGCACAGCGAGCCCCCGCTATCCACAATATCATCCACCAGCAGGCAGTGGCGACCGCGGACATCCCCGATCACGTTCATGACCTCGGACACACCCGCGCGTTCACGCCGCTTGTCAATAATGGCCAGGTCGGTGTTCAGCCGCTGGGCAAGCTGGCGCGCACGCACAACCCCGCCCACATCGGGGGAGACAATCATCAGGTCGCGGTCCCCGTACTGGGCGCGGATATCGCGCACGAACAGGGGGGCTGCGTACAGGTTGTCCACCGGAATATCAAAAAAGCCCTGGATCTGCATGGCGTGCAGGTCCAGCGTGAGCACGCGGCTGGCCCCGGCTTCGACCAGGAGATTGGCGACCAGCTTGGCGCTGATGGGCGTGCGTGGCCCGGACTTGCGGTCCTGGCGGGCATAGCCAAAATACGGAATGACCGCGGTAATGCGCTTGGCCGACCCGCGACGCAGGGCGTCAAGCATGATCAGCAGTTCCATCAGGTTGTCATTCGTGGGCGTGCAGGTGCTCTGGATGACAAACACATCCTCGCCGCGCACGTTTTCATGAATTTCAACAAACACTTCCATGTCCGCAAAGCGGCGCACGGTTACGTTACACAGGGGCAGGTTCAGCTCTGCGGCAACGGCCTGGGCCAGTGGCAGGTTGCTGTTACAGGCGACGATTTTCATGACAAGGACGGTTCCCGGCCTCAGCTGTTACACGGATGGGAGGAAAAACTGCAGCGAAGGGGGGTTTAGCAACCGCGCGCCCCATTGTCATCCATCCTTCGGCATGTGGAATGTATCCGGGGGGTGGGCGTACCCTAAAAGCCGCGCATGGCCTGGGCATGCGCCATCGTTAATCTTGCACAAATCCGCCCTTTTCTCTAAGTGGGAGCGTTAGGGTTGAACCTGGCTTACGCCTGATGCCCGCCAGAACCGCACCTTGTGCGCGCGCCCTGGGCGCACTCTGGCCCACTCTGGGCACAGGCTCCACCCCCTGCCCTCCTTGCGCAAAACCGCGTGGTGGCCTTGCACACCCACCACCCCGCCCCATGTGCTGGCCCCTGCCCCGGACCGGCCAGCACACCCATGCCCCATGCGGGTGCGCCATGCCGGTGGGCCAAGCCCACACTCCGCGCGCGCCTGCGGGGCGGCGGGCCTGCCTGTATTTTAACGCATAACTGTGTATCGCCCCAAGCATACCACATACCCCTGCCCGAAGCAGGCCACCCACACCCAAGGTGGCCCATGCGCCAAAAATCAGCCTTGCCATGCGGTTTAATCCACACGCAGGTTATTCGCAGCACCGCGCGGACGTGACATACTGCCCTGCTCTGACACTTCCGCCCGAGCGTGCCCCTGCGCAAGGAGCAAACCCCAACGGAGCCAGAATGACCCGGCCACCCCCGCCCGGCAGCCGCCATAAAGCCTGTTTTACAACAGGCAGCATCATGCGGCATGTGCTGGTCATGGCCGGGACCGGGGCCATTGGGCTTATGGCCGTGTTCGCGGTTGATATGCTCAACATGGTCTATATCAGCCACCTCAACAACACCGCCATGACCGCGGCCATCGGCTTTGCCAGTGCCGTTATCGGGTTGCAGATCGCCATCTCCATTGGCCTGACCATTGGCATAAGTGCGGCCACCGCGCGTGAGATCGGGGCCGGACGGCATGAGGAGGCGCGCTGCCTTGCCTCCTCCTCCTTGCTGGTCATGACCGGGGTTACCGGAGTGCTGGGCCTTGCCACCGCCCTGGGGGCCGCCCCCATACTCAGCCTGTTTGGCGCGCAGGGGCCAACCCTGGCCGAAGCCACGGCCTACCTGCGTATTCTCAGCATGGCGCTGCCCCTGATCTGCATTGGCATGGGCTGCTCCGCCCTTATGCGCGTGGTGGGGGACGCCAAGGGCTCCATGCACATTACCCTTATGGGGGCCGTGGTGGCGGCAGTGCTCGACCCGCTGTTTATTTTCGGCCTGCATGAAGGGCTTATGGGAGCGGCCATCAGCACCACCGTCTCGCGCATTGTGGTGGCCGGGGTAGGGCTGCGCGGCGCGCTGGGGCATGGCATGCTGGCCCGCCCCAGCCTGCGCCGCATTGTGCCCGACACCCGCCGTGTTGCGGGCATATCGCTCCCGGCCATACTGACCAACCTGGCAACACCCGCGGGCGGGGTGTACGTTACCCGCGCCATGTCCGGCTTTGGGCTGGAGGCGGTGGCCGGGCAGGCCTCGATCGAGCGCATGGTGCCGGTGCTTTTCTCGCTCGTATTCGCCCTGACCGGCTCCGTAGGCCCGATCATGGGGCAGAATGTGGGTGCTGGCCGCCCCGACCGTGTGTGCGAAACGCTGAGGGCGGCCCTTAAACTGGTTGTGCTCAGTGTGGGGCTGACATGGGTTTTGCTCTACTTCGCGCAGGACCTGATTATTGCCATGTACAATGCACAGGGGAACGCTGCGGCCCTTTTGCACCTGTTCTGCACATGGACCATTGGCAGCTATCTGTTTGTTGGCATGCTGTTTGTCGCCAACGCCGCGTTCAACAACCTTGGCTTTCCCCTTTACTCCACCGCATTCAACTGGGGCCGGGCAACGCTGGGCACCATTCCGTTTGTGCTGCTGTGCGAACACTATGGCCCACAAGGGGTACAGGTGGGGCAGGCCATGGGTGCGGTACTGTTTGGCACATTTGCGGTCTTGACTGCGTTCCGTGTCACGCAAACACTCACACTGGCTCCCGCGTCGCACCCTCCGGCGCAGGACCTGCGGAGCACGCCAGTTTCCGACGTGCCAACCACCAGTGCAGAAGCCGCCATGGCGGAACTGGACGAAGTGGAAAGTGCCTCCGACCTTTAACCGAGGGAACAGGAATACGCACATGTCCAAGTTGACCACGGCTGAACGCAACGCCCTGCCCGACAGCGCCTTTGCCCTGCCAGGGCGCCGTTACCCCATACCAGACGCCACCCATGCACGCGACGCCCTTGCCCGCGCGAGCGAAATGCTGCATCGGGGCAACCTGACCCAGGCGGAATATGACCTGATCCACAGCAAGGCCGAAGACGTGCTGCGCCAAGAACGACTGTAACGGACCTGAATGCTCGATAAACTCTACGCCCGTGTTCTGCGGCACGCCGCCAGCCCCCACGCGCCCCTGTGGCTGGCGGGGCTGGCCTTTGCGGAGGCCAGCTTTTTTCCCCTGCCGCCCGAAACACTGCTCGTGCCCATGGTGCTGGCCCAAAAGGACAAGGCCTGGCGCTACGCCGCCATCTGCACCGTGGCCAGCGTTGCGGGCGGGCTGCTGGGCTGGCTGATTGGCGCGCTGCTGCTGGACACGCTGGCAAAGCCCATTGTGCATTTTTACCATGCCGAGCACACACTGGCCGCCCTGCAGGACAAGTTCCGCCAGTGGGGAGTGTGGATCATCCTGTTCAAGGGGCTGACCCCCATCCCCTACAAATTTGTGACCATTGCCAGCGGCATGGCCCATTTTGCCATTATTCCCTTTATGTGCGCGAGCCTTGTAACCCGTGGCGCACGCTTTGTGCTGGTGGCGGGCCTGCTGCGCCGCTTTGGCCCCACCATACAGACCTTTTTGGAAACCCGCCTGCCCCTGGTGACCGGTGTGTTCGCCATAGTCCTGCTTGGCGGCTTTCTGGCCCTGCGCTACCTGTAAGGGCCACTTTGGGGCCAGGGTGGGGCGGCACCCCCTGTTGCACACAGGGCAGGAGCGCTCCGGCCCGCCTTGCGCTCCCCCCTCCTGCTCGCGCAGGTAGGGAGCCATAGTTTTAACAACGCATCCACACCACCAGAACCAACGCGGGAGGCACAACAGGCATGGCAACTCAGATTGCGGTCATTACGGGAGCGGGCTCGGGCATTGGCCGCGCAGCAGCCCGCGCACTGGGGCGCGCGGGCTTTGACGTGGCCCTGCTCGGGCGGGACACGGAGCGCCTGCAGGCCACGGCGCGCAACCTGGCCCAGCACTCCATACGCACCCTTGTGCTGGGCGTGGACGTGGTGGACGCACAGGCCATGCAGGACGCCGCCCACCAGATCGAGGCCGAACTCGGCCCCATTTGCGTATGGGCCAACTGCGCTGGCGCCACCGTTGTCGGCCAGGTTGCCGCCCTGAACGCGCAGGACATCCAGCGCGCAACGCAGGTGACCTACCTTGGCAGTGTCAACGGCACGCTGGCGGCCCTGCATGTCATGCGCCGCAGGGGGCATGGGGCGATCATCAACCTTGACCTGGCGCCGACCCTGCGCGACCTGCCCCTGCAGGCGGCCGAAAACGGCTCCCGCGCGGCCCTGCGCGGCTTTTGCAACAGCCTGCGCACGGAACTGCGGCACGATGCGGACCGTATCCGCATTGTCATGGTGGACCTGCCCGCCATCAACACCCCGCATTATAGCTGGACCCGCAACCTGACCGGCAAGCGCCTGAAACCCTTTGGCCCGGTCTATGAGCCCGAAGTCGCAGCGGAAGCCATCTGCCGCGCGGCCTTTACCACCAGCCGCTCAATCTCCATTGGCTGGGCCAACAGCTTTGCCGCCCTGTGGCGCTTTGCAGGCCCCGGCTGCCGCGAGGCCCACCTGGCCAGCCATGGCTACAAGGCCCAGATGAGCCATGACTGGGCCGAAGGCCCCCAGCCAGACGACCTGTACACATCCGTACCCGGCGCCTACGGCTCCGAAGGTCCGTTCGAGGCCAAGGCCCGCAGGCTGAACAGCCCGTTTACGATTTTTGTCTCATCCGGCCTGCGCGCCAGCCTGTTTGGCGCACTGGCCGCCATGGGGCTGAGTGCGGCCCTTAACCACATACGGCGCTGCCGCCAGCCCTGACCCCCGGCAATGGGGGATGGCTCCCCCCGGTTTGCTCAGGCGCGCAGCTTGTCCGTTTGCGCGCCCAAGGCCCTGGTGGCCACAAACGGGCCAGCGGCATGGACCTGAATGGTCAAAAGCCCCATCTGCCCTTCCTTCATGCCTTTAAGCGGCAGTTCGGCATAACCGGTGGTCCACCGGCTTGCGCCACAGGCCTCCACGGCATGCCAGCCCGACCATGTAGCGCCTTCGGCCTTCAGGTGCCGGGTTTGCGCCACATGGCGGCCACCGCTGAACAGGGTTATCCCCCCCACGGCCACCCCGAGTGTGCGCCGGTCCTCCACATAAGGGCCGATCACCACCGAGGGCTGGCTGGTGCGTGAGGTCAGAAACACTTTTTCCACCCCCGCGGGCAGCATGTAAAAGCACCTGTCCCCGTCACGGCGCAGCAGCCTTACGCGCTGGCCCCGGTCCGTGACCAGTTGCAGTTCGGGGTCCATGCTCAGTTCTGGCGCGCTCTCTAGCGGCCTGCTCCCCGGCACGTCGGACGCGCGTGCGCGCAGCCGGGCAAAAATGGCGGCCAGTGCCGTGCGCTCGCGCAATGGCTGAGGGAGCGCCTCCTTCTCCCACCCCTGGGCAGGCGCCCGGCCAAGGCGCACAACGCCACCGGCCCACGCCCCCATCCGGCCCGGCTCCTGCGCCAGGCAAAACTCCGTTGGCACCCCTTCAGCCACAAGAACAGCATGCGTTTCTGTTTGCAGGACTGTGTAATCATAGCCGGCAATACTGTGGTCATAGAAAATACTGCACCCGTTGACCAGCATACGCACAGGCACAAACCGCCCGTCATGCAGCACTGTGTGCCACGGGGTCAGCAACAGGTCGCGCTCGGGCCTGTTCTGCCCCAGCGCGTGCCGCAGTACGCGAATGG
>CALCDN010000131.1 GCA_937900755.1 uncultured Acetobacter sp.
TGCCCAGCTTGGGGTTGGGCATCAGGCCACGCGGGCCGAGGATCTTGCCCAGACGACCGACGAGCGCCATCATGTCCGGCGTTGCAATGCAGCGGTCGAAAGCGATTTCGCCAGCCTGCACCTGCTCCATCAGATCTTCCGCGCCAACCACGTCGGCACCGGCTGCCTTGGCTTCCTCAGCCTTGGGGCCACGTGCGAACACGCCAACGCGCAGGGTCTTGCCCGTGCCGTTGGGCAGGGACACAAAACCACGGACCATCTGGTCAGCATGACGCGGGTCGATGCCCAGGTTCAGGGCGATTTCGACCGTTTCGTCAAACTTTGCGGTTGCGTTGCCCTTGACCAGGGAAATGGCTTCATCCAGCGCATATGCCTGACCGGCAACGACCTTGGCGCGAGCCGCCGTAAGACGCTTGTTCTGTGCCATGATCTTAGCCCTCCACCACGTCAATACCCATGGAACGGGCAGACCCGACCAGCATGCGCACGGCGCCGTCGATGTCGTTTGCGTTCATGTCCTGCTGCTTCTGGGCAGCAATTTCACGCAGCTGATCCATGGTCACCTTACCCACGGAACCGCCCTTGCCGACTGTCTGGCTGCCCTTGGAAATCTTGGCGGCCTTGAGCAGGAAGTAGGTGTTCGGCGGGGTCTTGGTGATGAAGCTGAACGTACGATCTGCATAAGCGGTGATGACGACCGGGATCGGCATACCTGGCTCAAGACCCTGGGTCTTGGCGTTAAATTCTTTACAGAACTGCATGATGTTCAGGCCACGCTGACCGAGCGCGGGACCAACCGGCGGCGAAGGATTCGCTTTGCCAGCGGGAATCTGAAGCTTGATGTAGCCAACAACTTTTTTGGCCATATCCGGGACTCCTCAAAAATGTGCCCAGACCGCGGTTCCTAACGATTCCTGCCCACACGCACAGTGCTGGCAGGAACCTCCCGCGTTCCGATCAGGAAAAGCGCGCTTACCTGTGCGCGGCGCTGCTGTCAAGTGGAGCACCTGCTTTTGTGCGTCCGCTCAGGTCCGTGCTGGCCGGGTCACGCACGGTTGTAATCCCGCCCGCAGCCGGGGCCTGCCGCAGGTTGCTGTATTGCAGGGGCTTGAAGGGCATGAGCACACTGTCGCCCTGCGGCAACGCGTTGCGCGACCACCCACCACCCAGTGCGCGAATCAGTTCCACACGGGCATCTATGGCGCGCGTGCTGGTCTGCACCATGGCAATACGCGCGTTCAGGGCCGCAACCTGCGCCACGACAACGTCCAGGTAGTTCGTCAGCCCTCCCGTGTACAACGCCATGGTCATCCCCTGCGTGCGCAGGGCGGCATCGACCGCGCTGGACTGCTGCCCCACCTGCACCTTGAGCCTGTTCACACGCGTCAACCCGTCCTCCACCTCCTTGAAGGCGTCCAGAACAGCACTGCGGTACATGTCCTCCTTCTCCCGGTACTGCGACCAGCTCCGCTGCAGGTCCGCGCGCCGCAACCCGCCCTGAAAGAGCGGCAGAAGCGCCTGCGCGCCAAACTGGTACATGGAGTTGGAAAGAGAGGCGAGGTCGAACCCGTTATCCATGAACCCCGTTGCCGCATTGAAGGTGACATGTGGGTAAAAGGCCGCGCGGGACACCCCGATGGCCCTGTTGGCCTGCGCCATGCGCCGCTCCGCAGCGGCAATGTCGGGCCGCCTTTCAAGCAATGTGGACGGCAGGGCAACGGGCAGAGGCCCCTGAACAAAGTTGAGCCCATCCACCGGCGCAATGTGGAACGCGGCGGGCGCCTGGTTGATAAGCGTGGCGATGGCATGTTCCATGACATCGCGCTGCGTGCGGATGTCCGTATCCTGCGCCTGCGTGGCGTAAAGCTGCGCCTCCGCGCGGGAGACATCCATACCCGGGGCAATGGCTCCGGCCAGACGCATGTTGGTAATCTGCACGGCTGTTTGGTAGTAACGGATTGAATCCTGATAAACCGCATGCTGCGCGTCCAGCCCACGCAGTATAACGTAATCACTCGCAAGCTCCGCCTGTAGGCTCAAGCGGGCCGCCGCATAGTCTGCTGCGCGTTCCTGCACATTCTGCTTGGCCATACGGGTTTTGTTACGAATGGCGGACCAGAAGTCAGGCTCCCACGTTACCGTGCCCGAATACTGCTCGGAGGTCATGTACATTGGCCCGGTGGACCCCGCCCCACGCCATAGGCGATGCGCCGAACCCTTGTATTTTTCGCCCCCTGCCATGCCGCCAACCTGCGGGTACAGCCGCGATTTTGCCTCCATCGCCAAGTCGCGCGCCTGGAGGAAGGATTCAGCCTGCGCCTGAAGGTCCGGGTTAAGCCGCATGGCCTGTTCCTCCAGCCCATTCAGCACCGGGTCTCCCAGCACGGTCCACCAGTTGGGGCTTAATGTGGTATCCACACCTCCCGCTGGCTGCATGACGCCACCACCACTCCAGTTGTCGGGGTAGACAAAGGTCGCGGGTTTGTAGCGCGGCGCCATGTCACACCCAGCCAGCACGGACAGCAGGCACGAACCCAGCATCAACCGTGATGCAAAACGCCTGACACCCTGCCCGTACCCACTCATGGGCGCGCCCCGGCTTCGGGCGTGGGCCGGTTATCTTCGGGCATGGCGCGGGTATCGTCCTTGCTGGCGTTCACAGCACTTGCAGGCGGCGTGGGGGGCACATTGTAACCGGGCGTGCCTTTGACAATCCGCACCAGCTGCCCATCCAGCAGGCCCGCTGAGGGGTTGTTGATGACCCGGTCGCCCTTTTTAACCCCGCGCTGCACTTCCACCGTGGTGCCCAGGTCACGCCCGAGAGCCACATTGACCAGATGCACGTGGTTGCTGTCATCGACCAGGGCGACCTGTGTGCCTTCCTGCCTGAACACGATCGCCCCTTCGGGCAGGATAAGCTGATCGGGGTCCGCCGGGGCACGGAAGGTGGCGGTCGCGTAGGAATTGGGCCACAACTCCCCGCTCTTGTTGTCCAGCACCAGTTCGGTGGTGACCGTGCGCGTGTTGGGGTTAAACGCGCTTGCCGTAGCCAGGAAGCGGGCTTTGAAGATGCGTTCGGGGTATTGCGGCACAATCAGCTCCGCCTGCAGGCGGGGGGAGATAATATCCGCGTAATCCTGTGGCTGTCTCTTATACACATCTGACGCTGCCGACGATACTCCTTGTGTAGA
>CALCDN010000132.1 GCA_937900755.1 uncultured Acetobacter sp.
CGCTCACGTCCGGGGTGGGGGGTCAGCCCTCCAGGTCCGCAACCCAGTATAAATAGTCCCGCCAGCTTTTGTGCAGGTAGTTGGGAGGGAAAGCGCGCCCGTTTTCCTGCAACTCCCACGATGTGGGGCGCACGGGGGTGCGGCGCGGCAGCATGCCAATATGGTGGGGCATGTGCGGGCCTTTGCGCAGGTTGCAGCAACCACAGGCGGTTACAACGTTTTCCCAGCTTGTGCGCCCGCCCTTGCAGCGGGGGATAACGTGGTCAAATGTCAGTTCCTGCGTGGGGTAGCGTTCCCCGCAATACTGGCAGGAAAAATTGTCGCGCAAAAAAACATTGAAGCGCGTAAAGGCCGGCTTGCGGGCTGCGGGCACATAGTCCTTGAGGGCGATCACGCTGGGCAGGCGAAAGGCCTGGTTGGGTGAGTGGACTTCCATGTCATATTCGCTCAGGACCGAAACCCGGTCCAGGCATACCGCTTTTATGGCGTCCTGCCATGCCCACAGGGAAAGTGGAAAATAGGAAAGAGGTCGGAAGTCTGCGTTTAGAACAAGGGCTGGGTAGTTTAGAATACTGCCATCCGCCAAGACGTGTCTCCCCGTTTGCACGAGAACACAGTTCCGAAGGGGTCAAAACAACTCAAGCCGACCGCCAGCAGAAGTGCGTCGTCGAGATAATTACCGCCAAGACTATTGCAGACGCAAAGGAGTGTGGCAAGAAAATGCAGGGCAATAGTAACGGATATTTGGCGACCTTATGCATTTGGCAAGATGATTATGACTATTCGATTACAGTACAATGAACATTGCAAAACAGGCTGGGTTACGCGGTTCGCGCCCAGCCCCACGGGGGCGCTGCATCTGGGGCATGTTGCGTCCGCCCTGTTCGGGTGGGAACGGGCGAGGCCCAATGGGCAATGGCTGGTGCGGATGGAGGATATAGACCCCCAGCGCTGCAGGCCCGCCTTCGCCTCCGCCATTATGGAGGACCTGGCATGGTTGGGGCTGGCGCCGGACGGGCCGGTTCTGTACCAGTCCACCCGCATGGCGGTTTATGGGGATGTGCTGGCAGTACTTGAGCGCATGGGGGTACTGTACCCCTGTTTTTGCACCCGCTCGGACATAGCGCGCGAGAGCGCGGCCATGCTGGCCGCCCCCCACACAGCACCCGATGGAAGCGTGCTGTACCCCGGCCGGTGCCGCCACCTTGGCGCGCGGGAGCGGCAGGCGCGGATGGAGGCTGGCCAGCCCTATGTGCTGCGCCTGCACATGGCGCGCGCTGTGGAGCGGGCCCGCGCGCACGCAGCCTCCTGGCCACTGGACTACCATGATCTGGACCGTGGCCCCGTACCCTGCCAGCCCGAACTGTTTGGCGATGTGGTTCTGGCCCGGCGCGACGTGCCCGCATCCTACCACCTGTGCGTAACGTGTGATGACGAGGCGCAGGGCGTAACGCTGGTTACAAGGGGGGAGGACCTGCGCCCGGCCACCAGCCTGCACCGGTTGTTGCAGGCCCTTATGGGCTGGTCCGCCCCGCATTATGCGTTCCATCCCCTGCTCTGCGATGCAACAGGCCGCCGCCTTGCCAAGCGTGATGGCGCCCTTTCCATCCGTGCCCTGCGCGCGAGTGGGCTGAGTGCTGCGCAGGTGCGTAACAAAGCCACGTTTGCCGCTGTGCGTTGCGGTGGCGCGCCGTAGGGCCAAGCGCCGCCCCATGCCCTGCTGGCCCTGTTTTTGCATGACAGGGACAAAGGCTGCGCAGAACAAAAAAGATAGAGCAGGTGGAATCACCGGTTCCGCCATGGGCGGAAGAGGATTACTGTGCGCCCCGTAGCAGCGCATCCGCGCGTCCGATCGGGCGTTTTGCCCGCTCATGGGCCGGGTGCCTTAAATCATGTGTCGGAAAGTAAGAAAACCATGAGCCTTGTTGCTGACCGCCTGAACAGGATCAGCCCTAGCCAGACAATTGTCATTTCAACGCGCGCACGGGCGTTGAAGGCGCAAGGGCGGAATATTATCAGTCTTTCCGCGGGTGAGCCGGATTTCAATACCCCGGACAACATTGCTCAGGCCGCCGTAAGGGCTATTGCTGCGGGCCAGACCCGTTATACGGACGTGGCGGGCACGCCTGAATTGCGCGCGGCTGTGGCGGAGCGATTCCGGCTGGATAGCGGGCTGGATTACACACCGGAGGAAATTATTGTTTCCACCGGCGGCAAGCAGATCATCTACAATGCCATGATGGCTACCCTCAATCCGGGGGACGAGGCCATTATTCCCGCGCCGTGCTGGGTGTCCTACCCCGATATTGTCACGCTGGCCGAAGGCGTGCCCGTGGTGGTGCCGTGCAAGCGTGAAAACGGTTTTCGCCTTCAGGCGGAGGAGCTGGAAGCCGCCATTACCCCGCGCACCAAGTGGGTTTTCCTCAATTCGCCATGCAACCCTACCGGGGTGGCCTATTCGGCCGAGGACCTGCGCCCGCTGTGTGACGTGCTGTTGCGCCACCCGCATGTGTGGATTTTCACGGACGATATTTACGCCAAACTTGTGTACGATGGCTTCCGCCCCGCCACATTCGTGGAGGTGGAACCCCGCCTGCGCAGCCGCACGGTCACCATGAACGGTGTATCCAAGGCCTATGCCATGACCGGCTGGCGCATTGGTTTTTCGGGTGCTCCGGTGGAGTTGACCCGCGCCATGAACAAGTTGCAGGGCCAGTCCACCTCCAATACCTGCTCCATTGCGCAGGCAGCCGCGGTGGAGGCCCTGAACGGCCCGCAGGACTTTATCCAGACCATGGTCGACACCTATCAGGGCCGGCGCGACATGGTGGTGAACATGATCAACCAGGCCAGGGGCATGGAATGTGATGTGCCGCAAGGCGCGTTCTATGTGTTCCCCTGCATTGAACAATGCCTTGGAAAAACCTCGCCGGGTGGAAAGCTTTTGAAAACGGACGAGGATTTTGTAACCGCCCTGCTGGAGGAGGAAGGGGTGGCTGCTGTCCATGGTTCGGCCTTCATGTATCCGGGGTACATGCGCATTTCCTACGCCACGGACACGCAGAGCCTGCGGGACGCCTGCACCCGCATCCAGCATTTTTGCGAAGGCCTGCTGTAATCCATGGCCCGGAGTTTTGCACACCGTCTGAACGGCCTGCCCGCCCCCGCAACCATAGAAATGGCCCGGCGCGCCCGGGCCCTCAAGGCGGAGGGGCGGCCTGTTATCTCCCTCGCGCTGGGGGAGCCGGATTTTGCAACCCCCCCCGCCGTGGTGGAGGCGGCCCACCAGGCCGCGCTGGCCGGGCAGACCAAATACCCGCCCGTGGATGGCACGCCCGCACTCAAGGCCGCCATTGCCCGCAAGTTCGCGCGGGAGAACGGGCTGGACTACACGCCTGAGCAGATCATGGTCTCCAACGGGGGCAAGCAGGTCATCTTCAACGCCTTCATGGCGACCCTGAACACAGGGGACGAGGTGGTGGTGCCAACCCCCTACTGGGTCAGCTACCCGCTGATTGCGCGCATGTTCGGGGCAACGCCGGTGTTTGCGCCCTGTCGGGAGGAAGACGGCTTTCGCCTTCGGGCGGAGGTGCTGGCGCAAGCATTGACGCCACGCACACGCTGGGTTGTGCTGAACTTTCCCAACAACCCCACCGGGGCCATATGCCCGGCCGAAGACCTGGCCGAAATTGCCAGGGTTTTGCGCGATTACCCCGATGTGTGGATCCTGTCTGACGAAATTTACGAGCATCTGGTGTTCGGTACAGGGCGGTCGGCCTCGATCGCGGCCGTGGCGCCCGACCTCAAGGACCGCACCATCACGCTTAACGGTGTGTCCAAGGCCTATGCCATGACCGGCTGGCGTGTGGGCTTTGCCGGGGGGCCTGCGGACCTGATCGCCGCCATGCGGGGCGTGCAGGGCAACGCCACATCGGGCGTATGTTCCGTAGCACAGGCCGCCGCCGCCGCCGCACTGGATGGCCCACCCGATCTGGTGGGGACAATGGTGGCCACCTATGACAGGCGGCGGAGCAATGTGGTGCAGGCCCTGCGGGCTGTGCCGGGCCTGACCTGCGCCATGCCCGAAGGGGCTTTTTATGCCTATCCCGGTATTGCCGCCTGCCTGGGGCGCACAACGGCTGGGGGGCGGCTGGTGGAAACCGACCATGATTTTGCAATAGCCCTGCTGGAGGAGGAATTCGTGGCGACCGTGCCCGGTAGCGCCTTTGGCCATTCCCCCTACCTGCGCCTGTCCTGTGCGACATCGGATGATGTGTTGGCCGAGGCCTGCCAGCGCATGGCGCGCTTTGTGGGCGGGCTACACTAAAAACAGGTCCGCCTTGCCATAAAACCCGGACCGGGAGTACCTGACGTGCCCGAACAGTTCCTGCCTGCGCGGGAGAAAATAGTCTTGCGCAGCTTCTCGCGCGAGGAGGTGGCGCTGCTCTGCATTACCGTCCTGTGGGGCGTTACGTTCCTGATCGTGCATACGGCCATGCGCTATACGGGGGCCATGTTTTTTGTGGGTGTGCGCTTTACCACGGCGGCCCTGCTGTGCATGGTCCTGTTTCGCAGGCTGCTGCTGGATTTGAGCATGCAGGAGGTGCGGGCAGGGGCCTGCGTGGGGGTGGCCATCTTTTTTGGCTATGCGCTGCAAACGCTGGGGCTGGGCAGTATTCCCAGCAGTCAGTCGGCCTTTATAACCGCCATGTATGTGCCTGTTGTGCCCTTCCTGCAGTGGTTTTTTTTGCGCAGGCCTCCCCATTTCATGGTCTGGCTGGGGGTGTTGTTCGCGTTTTCCGGTCTGGTGTTGCTGACCGGCCCACAGGCCATAGCCCACCTGCACCTTCAGTCTGGCGAGGTCATGACCCTGCTCAGCGCCATCGCCATTGCCATGGAGGTTGTGCTGATCAGCCTCTTTGCCTCCCCCGCCATCAACAGTTTCCGGGTGGCGATTGTGCAGTTGTTCGTGGCGGGGATGCTGGCCTTTGCGGCCATGCCCGTTGTGCACGAAAGCGTGCCAGCCTTTGCGTGGTGGTGGGTTGTGCCAGGCCTGGGCCTTGGGGCCATGAGCGCCGTTATTCAACTGGTTATGAACTGGGCGCAAAAAACGGTCTCGCCC
>CALCDN010000133.1 GCA_937900755.1 uncultured Acetobacter sp.
GCGCAGAATATGGGCTTCCGCCGCGTGGTCCGCCTCCGTTACGGGGGAGGAGTCGGTTTTGGTCACGGTTTCAAAACCCCGCGCGCGAATGGTGCGGATGATTTCGGCGGCTTCATCGGCCAGTCTGGCGGCAAGGGCCAGCAGGTCTGTGTCTGCAAGGATGCTCATGGCTCCAGCATACGCCAGCTTGGGGCCGCCGTCATGCCCTGTGGTGCGGTGTTGGCGTTTATCATGCAATTGGCAGGCTGGCCTGCGTGGCTATTGCCAAGACAGGGAGGGAGACTTAGGCAGAAAAGATGTGGTTTTCAGGGAGATCGGTCAGAATCATGCTTCAGATTTCATTTTCCACCCAGACACAGTCCACTGTTGGCGCGCTGGCCATTCTGGTACCCGAAGGGGATGCGCGTTCTGCGGCCTTTCAGGCACTTGACCAGGCAACGCATGGCGCGCTCAGCCGTGCGGCCAAGGCCGAGGGGTTCAAAGGCAAGGACGGCACAAGCTGTGTTGTGCTGGCTCCGTCGGACAGTTTTGAGCGCATTGTGCTGATAGGCCTTGGCAAGACAGAGGATGTGGACGCATGGGCGGCGGAAAAAGCGGGTGGGCTTGCCGCCTCCCTGCTGGGCCGCGCACCCAGGGCCGCACTGGTCGTGGGGGACCTGTCCGGTGTGCTGGCGGCCCATGCGGCCCTGGGTGCCGTACTGGGTGCTTACCACTTTGGCCTGTACCAGACCGAGGACAAGGACGATAAAAAGCGCGTTCTGGCCGAACTGAGCGTGCTGGGCGCGCATGTGGCGGCGGCGGAGGAACTCTGGCCTTCCCTGCTTGCCGTTGCACGCGGTGTTGTGCTGACGCGCGACCTGGTGAGCGAGCCTGCCAATGTGCTCAACCCGGTGGAATTTGCCGAGCGGGCCACGACCCTGCGCGCCCACGGGCTGGACGTGGAGGTGCTCGACCGCGCCGCCATGGCCGAACTGGGCTTTGGCGCCCTGCTGGGTGTGGCGCAGGGCAGCGCCAACGAACCGCGCACGGTTGTCATGCGCTGGAATGGCGGCAAGGAAGGGGACGCCCCGGTCGCCTTTATTGGCAAGGGTGTGACCTTTGACTCGGGTGGTATTTCCATCAAACCCGCAGCGGGCATGGAAGACATGAAGTGGGATATGGCCGGGGCCGCAACGGTTACCGGGCTCATGGCCTCTCTCGCGCTGCGCAAGGCCCCGGTCAACGCGGTGGGTGTTGTGGGGCTGGTTGAGAACATGGTGTCCGGCACGGCCCAGCGCCCGGGGGATGTGGTGCGCAGTGCCTCGGGCCAGACGATTGAGGTGCTCAACACCGATGCCGAGGGCCGCCTGGTTCTGGCCGATGTGCTCTGGTATGCGCGTGACCGCTTTGCTCCCCGCCTGATGGTGGACCTGGCCACCCTGACCGGGGCGATTATTGTCGGCCTCGGCCACGAATACGCGGGCCTGTTCTCCAATGATGACGCGCTGGCCGTGGGGCTGGCCGATGCGGGCGCCTTTACGGGGGAAAAGCTGTGGCGCATGCCCATGAGCAAGGAGTATGACGCCCTGCTGAAGTCCGATATCGCGGATATGCAGAACATCAGCGGTGGCCGGGCCGGGGGCTCCATTACCGCGGCACAGTTCCTCAAGCGTTTTGTGGACGAAACCCCGTGGGCGCATCTGGATATTGCAGGCGTGGCGTGGGCCTCCAAGGCCAAGAACGGCCAGCCCAAGGGCGCAACCGGCTTTGGCGTGCGCCTGCTCGACCGGTTTGTGCGCAACGGGTTCGAGCAGGGCTGAAAACCAACCCGTCTTCCGCCTGCCCACTTACGCGGGCAGGCGGTTTTTGCCCAGGCGCGCGGGTTTTTAGCGCGCGCGCTTCCAGCCTTTGTCTTCCTGCCGCCAGTAAGCAAGGTCATGCCCGGCTTTTTGGGCCTGCGCCCAGCGTTCCCGCGCGGCCGCCACGGCGCCCTCATCATGGCCATCAAACAGGTCGAATATCCGCTCAAAACGGGTTGGGTCCGCGCAGTGCCGGTTTTGCGTCAAAAACAGAAAACGCGCCTCGTTCGGGCAGTCATCTCCCGTGCTCAGCCAGATGGGTTGCAGGTCGGGGCAGGCTATGCCCGCGCTGCCATGGGGGAGCCACCTTGGGCTGGCAGCCTGCCAGAGCGTTTTGTCCAGCTCATCCAGCACCGGTTTGTCCGCGCACCACACAACCGCCTTGTGCCCGCTGTCCAGTGTGCGGGTCAGCAGCATGGGTAACGCTTCTGTCAGGCTGGTGCGGGTCAGGTGGTAAAAGCCGATCTGGGTCATATATCAACTATAACAGTCTTGCCGTGGGGTGGAACAGAAGCAGGGGACAAGCCTGTTTTATGCTGCCTGATGGCGCGAGGATACAAGGAGTAAAGCGGTCATGGCCAACACCATAACCCTGCCAGATGGCACAACCCTGCCAGCACTGGGGGCGGGCACATGGAACATGGGGGATTCCCCGGACCGCAGGGAGGAGGAAATTGCAAGCCTGCGTTACGCCGTGGAGCAGGGCATACAGGTTGTGGACACGGCGGAAATGTATGGCAATGGCCGCTCGGAAACACTGGTGGGGGAGGCCATAGCCCCCCTGCGCGGGCAGGTTTTTCTGGTCAGCAAGGTTTTGCCCACCAATGCATCGGCCAGGGGGGTTGCGCAAAGCTGCCGCCGATCACTCAAGCATCTGGGAACGGACAGGCTGGACCTGTACCTGCTGCACTGGCGGGGCAGTGTGCCACTGGCCGAAACGGTGGAGGCCTTTCGCACGCTCCAGCGCGAAGGGCTGATCCGGCACTGGGGCGTGTCCAACTTTGATACGGACGATATGCGTGACCTCGAACACTGCGCCCATCCGGGCGAGTGCGCGGTCAACCAGATACTGTACAGCCTGGAATACCGGGGCGTGGAATATGACCTGCTGCGCGCGGACAGCCAGCGCAGGATTGTGAGCATGGCCTACTCCCCCATAGGGCAGGGTGGCGCGTTGCTGGCAAACCCTGTGCTGGCGCGGGTGGCCGCGCGGCACACCACGTCCCTTGGGGGAGCGACACCCGCGCAGGTGGCGCTGGCATGGGTGTTGCGCCAGCCCAACATGCTGGCCATTCCCAAGGCGGGAACGGTTGCGCATATGCGGCTCAACCTCGCGGCGCGGGAGCTGGAACTGGGAGCGCGGGACCTGGCGGAACTGGACGGGGCGTTCGCACCGCCCACAAGCAAGGAACCGCTGGCCATGATCTGAGTGGCGTGTTCAGCCACACCGGGGGGCAGGGAAAGCCCCCCGGGGGTTTAAGGCGCGGGTCTAGAGGTCCGCGCTTACGGAGAACTTGAAGGTTTCTGGATCACCCATAACCAGATCGCTCTGGTAAACCGATGCCCAGTACCGCTGGTTGCCGACGTTATCGACTTCAAAGCGTGCGGTCAGCGGCTTTTTTGCCACCAGGAAGGTATAGCGCGCGCCCAGATCAAAACGGGACCATGCGGGCAGGTGTGTTGCATTTGTGTTGTTGAACTGCTGCTTGCCCGTGCTGATAACACGGCCAACCAGTGTCAGCCCTTTTACAAAAGGCACATCGTATTCAAGGTTGCCGTTGATGGTGTAGTTTGGCACGCCGATCACGGTCTTGCCGTCATACTGGCCGCCTGTGGTACGCATCTGCTTGGCGTCGATCAGTGTCAACCCACCGTTAAAACGCAGGCCGCGCAGGATTTCGCCGTTGAAGGTCAACTCCATGCCCCGGTTCCGCTGCTTGCCGTCCTGTGTGTAGATTGCCTGCCCGGTTGTGCCGTCGGCCTCGGTCATGCCCTGCGGCATGGAGGTCTGGAAAAACGCAACCCCGGCGGCAAAACGGCCCACGTCATACTTGGCCCCCACTTCGTACTGGGTGCTCTGGTAGGGAGCAAAGACCTGCCCGGCGTTGACGTACGTTGCGCCCACCGTCTGCCCCGCCGACAGGCCCTGAATACGGTTGAAATACACAGACGCATGTTTGACCGGATGAATGACAAGGCCGATGACCGGCGAGAACGCGGCCGAATCATAATGCGAAGTCAGGTTTGACGTGTTGTAGTCATAGGAATTCGAGAGGATGTCTTGGTAGCGGAAGCCGCCTGTCAGCGCGATGCGGTCATGCCAGAAGGTCATCGTGTCGGACAGGAACAGGCTGTACAGCTTGTTCCACGCCACCCGTCCCGGATTGTTCAGGTTACCGCCGCTATAGGTTTCCTGCGGTGTGAACTGCGTGGGGTGGTAGATGTTGCCTGCCTGCGAGGTCAGGCTCATGGAATAGGCGGAATCGGACTCTTCCCATATCGCGGACCCACCGGCATTGATCTCATGCTTGATCGGGCCCGTGTCGTAATGCGCATGGATGCCCGCCTGCGTGGCCTCGTTCATGACGTTGTAAGCATCCGCCATGGCCCCCACATTCCCGGCACCGGTTGCGGAGTTTGTCAGTGTTGTGGTGGCGTAATTGCCCATTTCATTGCCGCTCTGGGCGCCAAACTTGCCATATGCGGTAATGTGGCTGTCCAGATCACGTTCGATGTTCAGCGTGCCAAACAGGTAGCTCAGGTCGGTATAGGCCCAGCGCTGGCCCCAGTTTTGCGAAGGCGCGGTCGCCTTGGGCGCGGGCATGCCGTCTGCCAGGCTGGAGACGATGATTGCGCTGCGCCCACCAAAAACCTGCTGTTTCTGGTAATTCATGTTCATGTTGATGCGTGTTGCATCGTCATACCAGTCAAAGGCCACGCCAAGGGCCACGTCATCACGCCGTTCGTCCTTGATCGCGGTTTCGCCGTCCATGCCCGCGGCGTTGAAGCGGACGCCGAAGGTACGGTCCTTGCCAAACCGGCGGCTGATGTCAAACGCGCCGCCACCTTGCCCGCTACTGGTGTAATCGCCGGTAATGCGGGTGATGTCGGTCGCCGCCGCGCGTTTGGGGATCAGGTTGACATTCCCGCCAACGGCCGACCCGCCAGGTGCGGCGCCATTGAGGAACGCGCTCGCACCATTGAGCACCTGCACGGAATCATAAAGCTGGGGGGAGACAAGCTGGCGTGGTGTCACGCCATACAGGCCGTCAATTGCCACGTCATCCCCGTACAGGGTGAAACCACGGATCTGGAAGAGCTGCGCGTAATTGCCGTACCCCATGGTGGTGCGCACGGTGGGGTCGTTCAGCAGCACATCACCCAGCGTCTGTGACTGCTGGTTCAGGATCAGGCTGGAATTGTAGCTGCGGATGTTGAAGGGCACGTCCAGGCCATTCTTCTTGCCCAGCGCGCCCAGGTCCCCCCCGCTGCTGACATACATGCGGTTTTGGCGGGCGGCGGTGACGACAAGGTCCTCACGCTGGCCCGGTGTGGCATCCGGTGTTTTTTCTGTCTTGGCCTTCACGCCTTTTGCCTGGACATCGGCAGGCTGTGTTTTGGAGGGGGCAGAAGACGCCACTTTTTTCTGCACTGGGTCAGACACGTTTGTTGCAGCAACAGCAACCACCCGACCGTTTACGCTTACCAGCAGGGTGGATGCCAAGATGGTGCTCAGGCAAAGCGTACGAAGAGTCATTATCAAAACCTATTGAACGATGTTTCCAGCACCTTATTCAGCAAATGATAGTGATTCGCAATAGCAAGAGAAAAACTGCGCAGCCGCATGACAGCTGCGGGCGCTCCATCCCCATCATCAGGTTTGATGATGAAGGTAAAAGTTATTGAATTTTAAAGGGTGTTTGACTTTTTATATTATTTTGTAAGGTGCGTGTCTTTGTCCGCGACCACGGCCAGCCCTAGTGAAAACCGCCATCCTCGGACAGGGGGCGCAGCCCAACATGTATGGTCAGGGTCTGGGGGTGGGTGTTGCGCATGATGGCCAAAGCCGCATCGCTCCCCGGTCTGGCGGCGGCTATGGCGCGGATCATGGCGCGGGCGGTATCCACATGCTCTCCGTTGAGCATGGTAATAATATCGCCCTTGCGCAGGCCGCCATGGGCTGCGGGGCTATCGCGGTCCACCTCGGTTACCTTGGCGCCATTGTGCAGGACCACATCGTCCAGCGTAGCGCCCAGCCAGCCGCGGTCTATGTGCCCGGTCTGGCGCAGGGTCTCCACAATGGGAATGACAATTTCGGACGGAATGGAAAATCCAAGCCCAACCGACCCGCCCGTGGGGGAGACAATGGCGGTGTTGAGTGCCACAACCTGCCCGGCAAGGTTAAAGGTTGGCCCGCCGGAGTTGCCGGGGTTTATGGGCGCGTCCAGTTGCAAAAAATCGTCAAACGGGCTGGCCCCTATGTCGCGCCCACGGGCGGAAACTATGCCAGCGGTCACGGATGACCCCAGGCCAAACGGGTTGCCCGCCGCCATGATCCAGTCCCCTACCTGCACCTGCCTGCTGTCACCCCATTCCACGTAGGGCAGGGCGGTGGGGCTGGTAATTTTGATCACGGCAATATCCGTTAGCGGGTCCATGCCCACCAGCGTTGCGGTAAATTCCTTCCCACTGGCGAGCGAGACGGTAATGGCGTCCGCATCCTCCACCACATGACCGTTGGTGACAATAACGCCGCTGGGATCGATCAAGAACCCCGACCCGGCCTCCAGCAGTTCATCCCCGTGGTGGCGCATGCGTTCGCGGTAGCGCCGTTCCAGCGGTGTGCCCTTGACGGAGGAGGGGAGCTTGTGGTGGCTGTCGGCTGCGGAATCATCGCGGGTGACGGCAATGTTCACCACGGCGGGCACAACCTTGCGCACAAGAGGGGCAACGCTGACCGGGCCCGTTGTGACAAGGGGCATTGCCGGGGCAAAGGTGGGGAGCGTGTCCGCCCATGCCGCTCCTGTGCTCAGGAGCGGTGCGCAGCACAGGGAGGCCAACGCCATGGGAGGCAGGCCTTGCAGCAGTCTATTCATCAAATGCGGTGCCATGGAGCCAAACATATGAACTTTAGGCCATGTTTGGCAGGCTTGCGCAACCATGCTGCCAACCCGAAACCTGCTTTCCATTTTTTTTTAAGGCGGGGGTGCTCATAAATCGCTGGATTATCCTTTATTTTCGGCCTCGACCGCCTTTTTAAGGGGCGCAACAAAGCCATATGGCATGGTATTTGCGTCACAGACCTGCATGATGCCTCCCCATGCCCACAGCCCCTCCGCCATTTTGGAATTGCTGGAAGGAGACGGAACACACCCCTTTCGCGGCGTGTTCCAGATGGTGGCGTTCGAGCGTGGGCAACTGCTGACACACCCCGATGATACGGACTATATTTTTATCGTAAAAACCGGGTGTCTGCGTGCTTTTCTGCTGGCGTTTGACAGGGAGCTAAGCCTTGCCTACCTCCGGCAGGGCGACATGTTCAGCACCCATACCCGGTTGCAGATGGTGGCGCATGAACCCACCCGGGTATTGATCGCCCGGCGCTCCGCCGTGGAGCGGGTCTCCGCCGCCCATCCAGCACTCCAGCATGCCCTGATCCACGGCCTTGCAAGGGTGCTGGGCCAGACCATAACCTTGCTGGAAGACCTGGCCTTCCACCATGCCAGGGGGCGGATCGCCCGCTACATCGTGCGCAGTGCGATGCACGCCGGGGTGGGGCTGCAACGGGGCCAGGTTGTGCCGCTGGCCCTTGGCATGGAAGAAATGGCGGCCCTGCTGGGCACGACGCGGCAGACGGTTTCGACCGAGTTCAACGCCATGATCCGTGAGGGCGCGTTTGCGCGTGAACGCCGTGGGTACCTCCGTTTGGAGGATGTCTCCCTTTTAAGGAACTGGGCCAACGGGGATGCGGCGGAGTTGGGCTGATGGCCCTTATGTCGGGCATCTGACAGACAGCGCGGGCATGACACGCCACATTTCTTGTCCGAACTCAGCAAAAAACAGGATGGATAGGAATGTCCGAAGATTTTGATCGATATGTCAGCTTCAGAAATGTTGAATGGGAAGGCAAGACGGCCGAAGTCTTTGACCTGCTGCAGACACATTTTGACAAGAATACCAGCCCGTTTTGGGAATATTTTCTCAAACAGCGCGGCATCGCGCATGCCCAGGGGCTGGATGACCTGCGGGTTCTGCACAACTTTCTGCCAACCCTGAAAGATATTCTGGAAGACCTTGATGACGTGGGGACCCTGAACAAGCTGGAAGAGCTTGAAGACCGCTGCATGTAACAAGGGCGCCCATTCCTCCGTTTTGTTCAGCCTGGGCGCTGCCGTGGCCTTGCCGGGGCAAGGGCCGGGTTTTCGGGCCAGTCGTGGCGGGGGTAGCGGCCTCGCATGTCGCGCCGCATGTCCGCCCATCCACCTTGCCAGAACCCGCCAAGGTCCGCCGTAATGGCCTGTGGCCGCCCTGCGGGGGAAAGAAGGGCCAGCCGGAGCGGCACGCGCCCGCCCGCCAGCCGGGGTGTCAGCTCCGTGCCGTAAAAAACCTGCGCACGGGCCGATGCCACGGGCACGGGCTGCGTGTAGTCCACCTCCGCCCGCCCACCGGGAAAAGGCAGGTGTGTTGGCAGTTCGCGCTCCAGCCACTGGTAATGGGCGTAGGTCAACTGGTTGCGCAGCAGGGTATGAATGTCCAGCGCCTTCATGGCGGCAATGGAGGTGCATCCGGCCATGTAGGGAGCCAGCCAGTCTTCAACCGTGGCTGCTAGTGTGGGGGAGGAAAAATCGGGCCAGGCCGGTTCTTCCCCTGGGGGGCCTGCGTGGGGTTCGGGCGGGGGCTGCATGCTGTGGGCCAGTGCCACGCGGGCTTGCAGCTGTTTGACACCCTCCGTCCAGTTCAGGGCTGTTTCCAACGCATCGCGCACATGCAGCAACAGGAGCGAGGCGGCCTCTTCGGGCTTGACCTTTTCGGTCCGGTCCTTGAGCACAAGGCAGCCAATGCGTGTGCGCCTGCGGGCCATAATATTGCCCGATACGGGGTCGAGCGTTGTTTCCACCTGCTCATGCGTGCGTGCGAGCAGGGTGGGTGGCAGGTCATTAAGGTCCAGTGGTGCCGCCAGCCGGATTTCGGCCGCCGTGCGCAGGTGCAGCCCGGCCACGGCCAGCAGGCGGTGGGGGGTTAGCCCGTCATCACGCCTGAGCCGGGCATTGCTGCCATTGGCCAGGCGGTAGCTGCCCGGCTCGCCCCGGCACAGGGCTATGCGGTCG
>CALCDN010000134.1 GCA_937900755.1 uncultured Acetobacter sp.
ACTCCCTTACGTCCCGGATCGTTTTTGTCGGCGCCATTGTCAGCGTTAACCTGATCTGCCTTTCCGGGCTGCTGCTTTCAGCCTCCAACAGCATGATCGCAAGCTTTGAGTGGAACAGCCACCGGCAGAAAATCACCGAAATTGTCTCCGAAACCCTGTCCGACCTGCGAGAGGCGCAGGCCGAGGAGCGCGGCTACCTGCTGAGCACGGACCCCTCCTTCGCCAAGGATTTTGACGACCGCGTTGCCTCCGCCCTGTCCAAGGTCAACATGCTGGAGCAACTGGTACAGGATAACCCCGTACAGCACGAACGCGCGCAAAGCCTGCAGATTGCCACCAACGAACGCATAGACACCCTGACAAAGCAGATTGCCCTGGCACGCCAGGGCCGGTTTGAAGAGGCCCGGTCCAGGGTTGTTGTCGGGCAGGGCCGTGTGGACATGGCCATTATTGTGCAAAAAGCCGACGAAATCCGGCAGACGGAGCAAGAACTCCTGCTCGCGCGTGAGGCCACAGCCAAAGCCCATGTCAGCTGGAACAGGAAACTGGTTCTTGGCGGCTGCCTGATTATTGTTCTGCTGGTTAATGGCCTGCTGTTTATCGTGCTCAATGGCATGCGCCGTTCGGTCAGCCTGATCGTGCGCGCCATGTCCGACTTTGGGAATGGCAACCGCACCGTGCGCGTTGATGATAAAATGGGCTGTACCGAATTTGACATGCTGGCCCAGGGTTACAACACCATGGCCGCACGGCTGGACGCGGCCATGCAGGCGCAGGAGGCCAGCGATTACAAGCTGCTCAAGGCCAATACGGAACTCAAGCGCAACAACGAGGCCATGGAACTGCTGGGTGAAATGGCGCACCGCCTGCAGGCCGCCCGCACCAGTGATGAGCTTTCCGCCATTATCTGCGCTTTTGTGCCGCGTGTGCTCCCTAACATACCCGGCGCGCTCTATACCCACAACCACACCACCAACCAGCTTGAACGCATTGCGCAATGGGGGGCCGAGCCTGTTGGATGTGACGAGTTGCACCCCGCCTCCTGCTGGGCGCTGCGGCTGGGGCAGAGCCACTCCGTCTCCTCCCCCGGGGGGGATGTGGTCTGCCAGCATGTGGACGGTGATGTCAGCATCTACCATTGCGAACCGCTGTTCGCGAGTGGGGAGGTGGTGGGGCTTTTATATTTGCAAAGCCATGTGGAGGAGGAAAATCGCTTCCGCCTTGTCGCGCTGGTCGAAAACATAGCCTCCGCCCTGGTCAACCAGAACCTGCAGAAAAACCTGCTTGAACAGACAATCCATGACCCGCTGACCGGCCTGTACAACCGCAGGCACATGGAAGAGACCCTGAACGCCGAAATTACCGCGGCCAACCGGAACAATACCGCACTGGGCCTGATCATGGCCGATATCGACCACTTCAAACACATCAACGATGAGTTCGGGCATGATGCGGGGGACATGGTCCTGCGCACAATCGCCAACGAAATACAGAACTCCTTCAGGAACAATGATATTGTCTGCCGCTTTGGTGGCGAGGAATTCCTGATCATTACAACATCCCACCCGCTGGACACGCTCATCCAGCGGGTGGAAAGCCTGCGTTCCAGCCTGTCCCGGCTGGAACTGCACTATAACGGCCACGTCCTTGGCAAAATCACCATGTCAGTCGGCATTGCCATGTGGGACAAGTCCCTGCCTGCGGAAACATCCGCCATTATCCGCAAGGCCGACACGGCCCTTTATCAGGCCAAAAAAAATGGACGGGACCGGATTGTCATCGGGTAAGCTTTTGCGCCCGCGCCCCAGGGCGGCGGGTTACCCCCCTTGATCTCCCACGCTATCCGACCCACTGTAACGCACACCCCGCGTCTGGTCTGGTAGCGCGCAACGTGGCTGTTGCCGTGCTGTGCTCGTGCCAGCCGTGGCGCGGCATACGGCCACATTGGGAAGAACAGGAGAGCACCATGACCCTTATGGACATTCTCAAACACCGCCACACAACCAAGGCGTACGACAAGGACCGGAAAATACCCGAACCCGTTGTCGCACAACTGCTTGAGGCGCTGCGTTACAGCCCGTCCTCCGTCAACTCCCAGCCCTGGCATTTTTTTGTTGCCGACAATGATGCAGGCAAGGCCCGGATCGCCAAGGCGACAAGCGGCCCGTTCGCCTTCAATGCGCCCCGCGTCCTGGATGCGTCACATGTTCTTGTCCTGAGCGCGCGCACATCGCTCCCGCCTGAATACCTGCAAACCCTTGCCGACCAGGAACAGGCGGATGGCCGCTATGCCAATGAAGAGGCCCGCGCCCTGGCGCATAAAGGCCGCTCAGGCTTTGTGAGCCTGCATGAACAGGCGGGCGACATTCCGGTATGGACACAAAAACAGACCTATATCGCGCAGGGTTTTCTGCTTTTGTCCGCCGCCACCCTGGGCGTGGACGCCACACCCATGGAAGGATTTGACGCCGGCATTTTGAGCACGGAACTGAAGCTGGAGGAAAAAGGCCTGGCCCCCGCCGTTATTGTGGCTTTGGGCTACCACTCGGATGCCGACTTCAACGCCAGGCTTCCCAAGTCACGCCTGCCGGAAAAAGCCATTTTCTCGCGTATCTGACCAAAAAATCCCCCTCCCTCCCGAACCTGGGCCACATCTTGTGTTCAGGCGGGAGGGAGGCGTGCCTGACCCGCATTGGCACTCCGCCTGGAACCGGCGGGGTTACGACCCACCGTTTGTCTTGATCGGGTCGTCATTGATTTTCATTTTCCGAACAATTTGCGCGAGTTCATGCGCATAGGCCGTCTTTACATTGGTAACGGCTTTGCCAACCCGCTCCTTGGGGTGTTTTTGACATTCATCACGTATGGCTTTGGACAGGCCTTTGGTCACTTCATCCGTAGGGCGGGATTCTGCCATCTTGTCGCCGGAATAATCACCATGTTCGGAATTCAGGTAATCTATGCAGATGCCGTTGGCGTTTTCCGTGGTTTTCTGCATCAACGCCCGATAATCCCCGTCCTCCTCGCTGTCCTGCGCGACAACCGGCACCGAGCACAGGACAAGCGCACTGCCCACAACAAGACCCATAAGCTGTTTACGCATGTTCCGCGCCTTTTCCTTTTTGCCCGCCCGAACGGAGCATGATGGGGAACACTACCATACCCCCTACCGGCAAACCTATCCGGGCAAGCCCCGCCAACATGAAAAAAGCGTGTGCCGGGTAAAGCCCGCATCCAGAACACTGTTGACAATTTATTTCGATACTGGAACGTAAAGGAAGCTATAAAGCCCTGAAGCCTCCTTGCCGCGTATTTTTTACGGGAGCACAATCGTGTCCACGCACCCCACACCCCCTTCCGACCTCCTCGCATCCGACCGGGCGCTGCTTGAAAGAACCATCCAGATTTCGGAAGAAAGCAGGCAGGCGGGCAATCATCCATTTGGAGCATTGCTGGCCACGGCGGAGGGGAAAATTCTTCTCGAATTCGGCAACAGCGCCTCCACCGAGCGGGGGACCGGGCATGCGGAGCTGAATGTCGCCCGCAAGGCGTCCGAGTTGTTCACACCGGAGTTTCTGTCCTCCTGCACCCTGGTCACATCCGTGGAGCCGTGCTGCATGTGCGCAGGCGGCATTTACTGGTCCGGCATTGGCCGGGTTGTTTACGGCATGACCGAAAAACGCCTGGCGACCCTGACCGGCGACAACCCCGAAAACCTGACCATGAACATGCCCTGCACACAGGTGTTTGACGCAGGCCAGCGCAAGGTTGCGGTCGTGGGGCCCGTGGAAGACATGGAAGCCCGGATTGCCCATGTTCACAAAGGATTCTGGTAACGGCCATGGTACCCACATCCCCCACACCCACACCCACACCCACACCCACACCCACCATGAACGGTAAAAACGGGGTTGATGAAACCCTGCCC
>CALCDN010000135.1 GCA_937900755.1 uncultured Acetobacter sp.
GAGAGTTTTCCATGACCACAACCACCATCCTGCCCCCTGCGTCCCGTGGCGCCGCGTCCGGCGGCTTCCGGATCGATCCATCGCGCGGGGAGCGTAGCGCCCGTGTATCGTCGGAATGGTTCTCGCGTCCCGATGACGAGCGCTACCTGTCGCTGTCCGATCTGCACGCTGCCACACTTGCCCGTGCCGAGCGCGCCACGGCCCGCACGGTGGAGAGCCGCGCCATTCGCGTAGAGGCGAGCCGCGACAATGCCGAGCGTCTGACCCTGACCGTGCCGGGACAGAATGACCCGGTTGCGCCCACGCACTGGTCGTTTGGCCAGATGTGCAGTCTTGTCGGTGCGCCATCATCGTACCTGCGCAATCTTCCGGCTCCACTGGCGGCGATCAATCTGCAGCACGGGCTGCTGTCGCACCGCGCCGAACTGGTGAAACCGCTGGAAACCGAGGACGGGCGGGTGGAACTTCGCGCCGTGACCGGCCCCGATTACGGTCGCATCTGGGACCACGAACTGGTCGGTGCGGTGCGCAAGATCGCCGGAGATGGCACGGGTGACTGAATTGCCCCGGGTTTTATGGAGACGTTTTTTATCTGAACTAAGCCGCTAATACATGTGATTTCTGTTGCGTATAAAAGCGTGCTTCAGCTTCTGCTGGCGGGATGTTTCCAGTGGAGGACAGGAGCCGCCGATTGCTGAACCAGTCGACCCATTTAAGAGTTGCCAACTCAACAGCTTCCCTGTTTTTCCATGGTCCTTGACGATAGATGAGTTCGGTTTTGTAAAGTCCGTTAATGGTCTCCGCGAGGGAGTTATCATAGGAATCCCCAATGCTTCCGAGAGATGCGACCAGTCCGGCTTCAGCTAGCCTTTGCATGTAGTACATGGACACATATTGACTACCCTCATCGGAATGATGGGTTATTTTTCCCTCAGGCTGTCTCTGGCACAGAGCCTGCTCGACGCCATTCTTATCTGGGCGGTATTAGTCCTCTCGCTTTTGAAGCAAGAGTGGCATAATCACTTCCTGACCGGCATAAATCCGTTACAAGTCCAACGCCTGAACGGCTTGCCTGCTCGGGGTAGACAGTCCAGAAAAGGGGTTACATTTCTGAACTGTCTGGCCTGTTATTGGTTGACTTAAAAATTGTAATGCACCTCACAGCCGATCCAGCGTGGAGTTTGAATGTATTGGATGCGGTTATTGTCACTTCCAGTAAAGGAATACATGCTGCCATTGTTGTTTTGTAGATTGTCTACATACACGGAGGTTGTCCATTTACCTGTTTTTGGTCCAACTTCCATGCGCAGTCCCATGGAACTGATCTTGTCGCTTTTGGCGTTATTGTCACCAAGGGCCGTCCACATGTTGTCTTTCCAGGTGTAGCTGGCCTGCAGGGTGACGCGGTACAGGTTTACGTCAATATTGTAACGCGCAACAGCGCTCCACGAAAAGCGGGGAGCAAAGGGCAGTGGAGAGTTATGTGCGACTGTTGGGTCAAGCGAAAGGCCGTTAATATAGTTGACCGGGCTTTTTACCTGCGCATCAAGGTAGGCAAATGAACCACGGATATCCAGATTGGGCACCAGGTTATGTAGTGTGGTTGAAAGTTCGCCACCACGTGTGCGCGCGCGTGGAATGGTGCCCAGCGTCAGTGAGTTTGTAACAGGTGTTATCGGTGCAAAGAACAGGGTCTGTCGGTTGTGGTATTCGTAATCGAACAGGGAGCCTTCGACGTCCAGCTTGTTGTGCAGAAGGGAGGACTTTATGCCAACCTCGTAAGCAATCAGGTTTTCGGGTTTGACATAGTCAAGCGCCCCAGCCGCCAGAACAGGGGCCGCAAAGTAAGACCCCGCCTTATAACCGTTTGAAATAGTGCCATATACGTAGGTGGTGGGCATGATCTGGTAGCGCAGCCCCACACGCCCGGTAAAACGGTGGTAGTCATGGCGTTCGTTAACGCCGGTCAGGGCATCTCCAACCTGTGCGTAGTATGGTGCGGATAGTCTGGGGCTGTTGGCGGCAATGGCGGAATAGCGCGAGCCGCCATTAAAGCCACGCTCGTCATAGGAAAAACGGCCAGAGGCAATAAAGTCCAGTTTTTTGGTAATATTCGTCACGGTATTTACATAAACACCCGTGGACAGGTTTTGCTGTGAGAAGTGATTGGTCAGGTTGATGCCACTTTTGGACTGCAGGCGCTCACTGGTATAGTCGCCGTCGATCTTGTCATAAGATTCGAAAACACCAAGTGTCAGATGGAATATTTTTGTCGGGTTCATGCGCAGGTGCATATCATGCGACTGCGCTATGGCTGTGTCTTTCCACTTATAGTCAGAAATACTCAGCGCGGACCCATCATAGTTATCCGTGTCATTCCTATGGTAAAAATCAATCGCCGTGGTGGAGGAGAATGTACCAAAGTCGAACAGCTTGGTATAGTTAACGGAAGCGCCACCGCCGTTTTCGTTCCTTTGGGGCGCGGCATTGCCTACGCTGACGGCATTGGCGGCAGGGTTTGTGCCTGTCGCTCCCTCGGAGGTGGAACCGATATCCTGCGGGGAGGTGGAGGTCCCTTTGTCGCGCGTGTAATGGAGGTTCAACAGTATGGAAGATGTGTCATCCACCTGGAATTTGGTCAGGTTGCGAAGTGCCAACTGGTCCTGCGCCCCATAGTGCGCGCCGGTATTGATGTCTTTTTGCCAGCCATCACCTTTTACATAGTTAAAGGCGAAGCGGTTGGAAATCTTGCTGGTAATGGGGGTATTAATGGCAAAGCGGCTGCGGTTGGTGTTGTAGCTGCTGTAACCCCACTCTGCATAACCACCGAATTTGTCAGATGGTTTTACAGACTGAATGTTGATTGTGCCGCCCGTGGTGCTGCGCCCCATGTCAAACCCCTGTGGGCCTTTTTCCGTGGCAACGCTCTCAATATCAAGCATCTGGCCGGTATAGAATACGGGGAAGGGAGCAAACACGCCGTCCAGGTAAATGCCGATCCCGCCCATGTTGGTGCCAACATAGTCATCCAGACCAACGCCACGGATGGAAAAAATGGGTGCTGAGCCAGACACGGCATTTGTTGCGGTTACACCTGGTGTAAAGGCGGCAATATCCTTTGGGCTTTCAAGGTGCAGCGAGCGGAGTTCCTGCCCGCTGATTGAGTTGACCGTGCCCGGTGTGGACAGATAGCGCTGCGCATGTGTGCGACTGACTGTGATCTGCTCCGATGACGCCGCGTGGACAGCCGTATTCCTGCGGTGGGGTGTTGCAGGGGTGTGGCTTGGCGCAACATGCTTTGCCTTGGCTGTTTGGGTGCTGGCGGGGTCTGTTGCCGCAGTTGCAAGGGCGGAGGTCGACGCCAAAAGCAGGCAGGGTAAGGCAGGCAGGGTAACATAGGTTGGAACTACTGCCAGAAGACGAAAGGAATGACGTAAAAAATAGAGTTTCATGCCGATATTCCTGTTTCATTCCCGTTCGAACCGCTTTTGGGGTCGTACAGACATGCTGATCTTTCGGTTTCTTTTCTAATTTTTTTAATGCGGAACCGGAATGTATTTTCTCTTGGTAGAAAGCATAAGCTCAGCTTACGGTTTAGGCCGGTCGCCGCGACCAGGCATAACCATGTCGGTGCAGACATGCTGCGCGGGCCCCGATATTTTGCACACGTAAATGGCCGGGTTCGGGGCTGTAAGGCGCTGTATATATGGTGTTACGGAGTACATACACAAACAGGCTGGCTCCACACGGTGGGGAGGAAGCCAGCCTGTTTTGAGTTTTCTACGTGGTTGAATACAGAAAAAACGTCAGGATTTTTGGGCCATTTTGGAACGCTGGAGCATTCCAAACAGGTCGCGCGGGTCATCCGGGTCGGCGACCATGTCCAGCTTTTCGTAAAGTCCGGTCTTGTCGAGTTTGTCGCGGACATAACGCAAAGCCGAAAAATCCTCGATTGCAAAACCCACTGAATCGAAAAGCGTGATCTGGGTCTGTCCTGTCCGCCCCTGTGCGTTGCCTGCAATGACCTCCCACAATTCGGTGACCGGGTAGTCTTGTGGCAATTGCTGAATCTCGCCCTCAATACGGGTTTGCGGGGGATATTCCACAAAAATGGAGGAGCGCAGCAGAATGTCGCGGTGGAGTTCCGTCTTGCCCGGGCAGTCGCCACCCACGGCATTGATGTGAATGCCCGCGCCAACCATGTTGTCGGACAAAATTGTAGCGCACTGCTTGTCTGCGGTAACGGTTGTAATAATGTCCGCGTTTTCCACCGCGACTTCGGGGCTGTCGCAAATGGTAATGTCAAAGCCCATGTTGGCCAGATTGCGTGCGCATTTTTCCGATGCAGCACGGTCAAGGTCATAAAGGCGCAGGGCGCGGATGCCAACGAGTTCGCGGAATGCAATAGCCTGGAATTCCGACTGCGCACCATTGCCAATAATGGCCATTGTGCGTGAATTGGCAGGAGCCAGGTGCCTTGCCGCCATGGCGGATGTTGCCGCAGTGCGCAGGGCTGTCAGGATTGTCATTTCCGACAGAAGCGTGGGGTAGCCCGACGCAACATCCGCCAGCATGCCAAAGGCGGTAACGGTCTGTAGGCCTGCCTTCATGTTTTTTGGGTGCCCGTTGACATACTTGAAGCCATAAAGGCTGCTGTCACTTGTGGGCATCAGCTCAATAACGCCTTCGGGCGAGTGGGCTGCAATGCGTGGGGTCTTGTCGAATTCCGGCCAGCGTTTGAAGTCGGCCTCCAGGTATTCGGCCAGTTCCCGCAAGAACGTGTCCACGCCAATGGTATGCACAAGCGCCATCATGTTCTCGACCGAGACAAATGGCACAAAGGCAAGATGTGAAGGAGCGGGAGCGGATGAGGGCATGTCAGTAGGTCCTTGTTTTGTGTTCGAGAACGCGCCGCCCCAACAGGCTTGCGGCAAGGTCGGTCATGAGCCGTGCTGTTTTGCCGCGCACGTCTAGAAAGGGGTTGAGTTCCGCTAGGTCCAGGGAGGTGACAAGACCACTGTCATGGAGAATTTCCATGATAAGATGCGCCTCCCTGAACGTGGCCCCACCGGGGACGGTCGTGCCAACGGCGGGGGCTATGTCGGGGTCAAGAAAATCCACATCCAGGCTGACGTGCAGGCGACCGTTGGCCTGCCTTACGCGGTCCAGAAAACTGGTCAGCGGTGCCACAATGCCCTGTTCATCTATGGCGCGCATGTCAAAGACAGTAATACCGATGGCGGCAACATGGCGCTTTTCCGCCTGGTCAACCGAGCGTATGCCCATCATGCAGACGTTGTGCGGGTCAACGGATGCGGCCGGAGCGGGAATACCCTCAAAACCGGACTGCCCTGTAAAGTAGGCAACCGGTGTGCCATGCAGGTTGCCGCTTGTGGTTGTGTCCAGCGTATGCAGGTCGGTATGGGCGTCCAGCCACAGCACAAATTGCGGCTGCCCCAGTTCTAGCGCCCTGCACGCCACGCCGGGGATCGTGCCTGTGGCCATGGAGTGGTCGCCACCAAGAAAAATGGGCAGATCGCACGCGCAGGCCATTTCGTACGCCCGGCGTGTAATGCTTTCGGTCCAGGCAATAATCGCATCCAGATTGCGGACCGCAGGGTTGGGGTGGCTTATGGTTGGGGGCTGCGCGGGCAAGGCGTCCCCCACATCCGCGACCTGCCAGCCAAGGTTTTGCAGGATTTCTGGCAAACCTGCGATGCGGAAGGCCGTAGGCCCCATGATACACCCTTTTTCGGATGTTCCGCTTTGTGTGGGAATGCCCAGAATCTGGCATGTTTTCATATCATTTCCTCTTTTGGTTCATGGTCTGTGCA